>JBFHPI010000075.1:0-10604 GCA_041592855.1 Pseudomonas sp. | reverse complement strand
GGTGGCTCGCTGAACAGGGCGTTGATCCATTCGCGCTGCGGCACCGGGTCCGGGCAGATGGCCAGGGCGGTCAGGTAGCCATGGGCGGCGATGTAGTCCAGTGCCTCTTCATGCAACTCATCGGCGTCAAGGAAGGCTTGCAGGCGGGACAGTTGCTCGGCGAAGGACATCGGGGGCTACCTTAACTAGGACTTAACGAGCCTGGATTCTAGCAGGTCGCGGTAAAACTACCTATGTCGGCAATCCTTCTATAACAGGGGTGGCAGGCCATCTGGGCTGTCGCGCACAGCCTGGCGTGCGCAGGCGGTCGATGCGCCGCCTGCAGGCAGGGGACTTGCGTATAATGCCGGCCTTGCTTCGGAGACCCAGCATGCTCGATCAGGCTCAACGCATCCTTAAAGACGTATTCGGCTACGACAGTTTTCGTGGCCGTCAGGGCGCGATCATCGAGCGGGTGGCCGGCGGTGGCGATGCCCTGGTGCTGATGCCCACCGGTGGTGGCAAGTCACTCTGTTTCCAGGTGCCGGCCCTGTTGCGCAGTGGTCTGGCGGTGGTGGTGTCGCCGCTGATCGCGCTGATGGAAGATCAGGTGGCAACCCTGGACGAGCTGGGTGTGGCTGCGGTGGCGCTGAACTCCACCCTGAGCGCGGACGAGCAGCGCCTGATTGCCGAGCGCATCCGTCGCGGCGAGATCAAACTGCTCTACGTGGCGCCGGAGCGTCTGGTGCAGCCGCGCATGCTGAATTTTCTTCAGGGCCTGGACGTGGCCCTGTTCGCCATCGACGAGGCTCACTGCGTGTCGCAGTGGGGCCATGATTTCCGCCCGGAATACCTTCAGCTGGGCCAGCTGGCCGAGTTGTTTCCCAGTGTGCCGCGCATCGCCCTGACCGCCACGGCGGATATGCGTACCCGCGAGGAGATCGTCCAGCGTCTGCACCTGCAGAGCGCCGAACGCTTTCTGTCGAGCTTCGACCGGCCGAATATCTTCTACCGCATCGTACCGAAGGAGCAGCCGCGCAAGCAGTTGCTGGGTTTTCTCGCCGCTCGCCGCGGCGATGCCGGTATTGTTTACTGCCTGTCGCGCAAGAAGGTCGAAGAGGTGGCGGCCTTCCTCTCCGAGCAGGGGTTTCCCGCCTTGCCCTATCACGCCGGCCTGAGCAATGAGCTGCGCGCCTATCATCAGAAACGCTTTCTCAACGAGGAAGGGCTGATCATGGTGGCCACCATTGCTTTCGGCATGGGCATCGACAAGCCCAACGTGCGCTTTGTCGCCCACCTCGATCTGCCCAAGTCCCTAGAGGCCTACTACCAGGAAACCGGCCGCGCCGGTCGTGACGGTCTGCCGGCGGATGCCTGGATGGCCTACGGCCTGCAGGATGTGATCTTCCTCAAGCAGATGCTCAACAACTCCGAGGGTGATGAGCGGCACAAGCGCGTCGAGCAGCACAAGCTCGATGCCATGCTCGCCCTGTGCGAGGAAACCCGCTGCCGGCGCCAGGCCCTGCTGGCCTATTTCGACGAGGAACTGCCCCAGCCCTGCGGTCATTGCGACAACTGCATCGACGGCGTGCAGACCTGGGATGCCACCGAGCCGGCGCGTCAGGCCCTGTCGGCCATCTACCGCAGCGGTCAGCGCTATGGCGTGGGCCATCTGGTGGACATTCTGCTGGGCCGCGACAACGACAAGATGCGCGCGGTGGGGCATCAGCACCTGTCGGTATTCGGTATGGGCAAGGCGCTTAGCGAAGGGGAGTGGCGTTCGCTGTTCCGCCAGCTGGTGGCCCGGGGGCTGGCCGATGTCGACCTGGATGGCTTCGGCGGCCTGCGCCTGTCCGACAGCTGCCGACCGCTGCTGCGCGGCGAGGTGAGCCTGGAGCTGCGCCGCGACCTCAAGCCGCAGCAGAGCGCCAAGGCCTCCAGCAGCGCCGCCAGCCAGCTGGTGCGCGGCGAGGAGCGCGAGCAGTGGGAGGCCCTGCGCAGCCTGCGCCGCAAGCTGGCCGAGGAACACAGCGTGCCGCCCTATGTGATCTTCCCCGACGCCACCCTGCTGGAGATGCTGCGCAGCAAGCCCAGCACCCTGGCAGAAATGGCTCGGGTCAGCGGCGTCGGCGCGCGCAAGCTGGAGCGCTACGGTGAGGCCTTCCTTGAGGTGCTGGCCGGCAACGCCGAGGCGCCCAAGGCGGTGGTCGATCTGCGTCATGAACTGATCAGCCTGGCCCGCGCCGGTATGACCCCGAGCCAGATCGCCAATCAGCTGGGGTGCAGCGAGAAGAACGTGTACAGCCTGCTGGCCGAGGCCATTGGCCGTCAGCAGCTGTCCCTGGAACAGGCCCTGGATCTGCCGGAAGAATTGCTGGGCGAGATCCAGGATGCTTTTCTCGATGGCGAGGGCGAGCTGTCCAGTGCCAGCGAGATCAGCGAGCAGCTGGGTGGGCGGGTCGAGTTGGGCGTGCTGTATTGCGTGCGCGCCGCCCTGCAGGCCGAGTTCGAAGCCTGACAGCATGGCCGCTGGCCGATTTTGCCGCTCGCCCTGGCGTCAGCGGTGACTGTGGGCGGGCGAGGGTGGTGCTAGCATCCTGCAGGTTTTCTGCCGAGCGATGCGCGCCATGGAACGACTGATTCAGGCCAACGGCCAACCCCACTACGGCATCTTTGCCAGCCCACCGGGCCTGGTCAATTACCGCGACTATGACTTTCGCTCGCCCATGGGGCGCAAGCTGGGCGCCCTGGCCAAGTGGCGACGCTTTCATCAGTTCCAGTACTTCGGCCTGATCAGCGACGAGCTGATCGGCGGCTGCGCCCTGGCCAACCTGAGCCTGGCCGGTATCGGCTTCATCTATCTGTACCACCCGGCCAGCGGGCGCATGCTCGAGCGCCAGTTCAAGCTGCCCCTGGGGTGGGGCACGCGGTTTTCTCAGGAACCTGATAACGGTGTATGCGAGCTGCGCAGCGGTGCCAATCTGCTGCGCCTGGAGAATATCGGCACCACCCGGGAGAAACGCCTGCTGGTGGAGCTGGATGACGGCACCCGTATTGAGGCCGCCTTCAGCGAGGACGAACCGGCCTTTGCCCCCATGTGTATCAACACCCAGGCCGGGGTCAATGGCTGGGTCTATGCGCAGAAGGTTGCCGGGGTGCGCTGCCAGGGCCGCGTGCAGTGCGCCCTGGGCGACTTCGACCTGGGGCAGATCGGCGCCTTTGCCCACCACGACTGGTCCGCCGGCTATATGCGGCCGCAAACCCACTGGAACTGGGCCTGCCTGTCCGGCGCGGTGGGCGATCTGCGGGTCGGGCTGAACCTGTCCTGCGGGGTCAACGAAACCAGCTTTACCGAAAACTGCTTCTGGCTCGACGGTGAGCTGATCAAGGTCGACACGGTGCGCTTCGACTTCGATCGCAAGCAGCCTCTGCAGTCTTGGCAGATCCACTCCCACGACGGCCAGGTGGAACTGCGTTTCGACGGGCACGGCCTGCATCAGGAGCGCATGAATGTTGGTTTTATGGCCAGCAACTTCAAGCAGATCTTCGGTCAGTTCAGCGGCGTGCTGCGGCCTGCCGGAAGACCCGAGGTGGTGATCGACCAGCTGTGGGGCTTTGTCGAGGATCAGTATGTAAAGTGGTAGGCCTACGACTCTCGTAGGCTTGCCTGGATGCCGGGGTTATGGTTAGCTCACTAATAATTGTTTTTTGATGTTTATGCGAGTCGTAACCGATGTCTTACCCCGATCAACACCGTTTTGCTATGCAGGTAGCCCAGCTGTCCCGTGCCTGGCGCGCCGAACTGGATCGCCGTCTGGTCGGTCTGGGCCTGTCCCAGGCCCGCTGGCTGGTGCTGCTGCACCTGGGACGCTTTGCCGAGTTGCCCACCCAGCGTGAACTGGCGCAGAGCGTCGGCGTTGAAGGCCCGACCCTGGCCCGCCTGCTCGACAGCCTGGAAGCCCAGGGCCTGGTGACCCGCCAGGCGGTGCCGGAGGACCGCCGCGCGAAGAAGATCGCCCTGTGTCCAGAGGCCCGCCCTTTGATCGAGAAAATCGAAGCCATTTCGGCCCAGTTGCGCCAGGAAGTCTTTGCCGGCATCGACGAGGACGATCTGCGCCGCTGCCAGCAGGTGCACGCCCAGGTGTTGCGTAATCTGGAGCGGCGCAGCTAGCCAGGCTGTTGAAAATACTACCTCGGCTTTGGCTTCCTGCGTCGCGATCCACAGGGATGTGGTGAATGCCGTGAACCCGCCGGGAGCGGGTGCGGCCCTAACGCCTGCATCCATGCAGTCGTGCATGGGCAATCCTGCGTTAAAAACAGGTTCGGACAACCGCTTGCGGCTAACGGGCTTTTGCGCGACTCGTAGGGCGAGTGAAGCGAGTCATGCTCATTTACAGCTCGTAAACTCCGCTTGATTCGCTGCGCTCACCCTGCGGGCCAGCCTAAGGCTGTTACTGCGCTACGCTACGTTTCTCGCCTGTTTTGACCAGCCGAAGGCTGCTACTGACGTATCGCCTTGTCTTGTCTTGTCTTGCCTGCCTCGCCTACGTTTCAACAACCTGATAATTGTTGCGTGTCATATAAATGGCGCCTTGCGCGCCATTTCTTTTTCCTTGTCGGTTTATTGACCGCTGCCTATGCTTGTCGAGTGCAATGGCTTTGTGCCTTGATGCTCCGTTTGTCCGTCAACGGGCATCGAGGTCTTGGCATAAGGCCCGTTCTAGAAGGGTTAGACAGGGAAGGTTCGGCCTGTACGCGATATTGAAACTGCGCTTTTGCCCAGTTGCTGGAGCACTGGTCTATGGTTGTTGAGAGCGCAGTTGATCTGGGTAGTCCCAGTAGGAGCGTTGGTATGGCAAGGGTTCGTCAACTACTGATCGGCCTGGCATCGGGCTCGGCACTTTACTCGGGCCTGGCGCCTGCTCTGGGCCTGGGGGAGATCACCCTGCATTCGGCCTTGAGTCAGCCCCTGGATGCGGAAATCGAACTGCTCAACCTGGGCGATCTCGGCGAAGCTGAGGTGAAGGTGCGTCTGGCCCCGCCCGAAGTATTCAACCGCTCTGGCGTCGACCGCCTGTATTTTCTTAACGACCTGCGCTTTACGCCCATCTTCAGGCGCGGCCGTGGGGTGATCCGGGTGGTGTCGGCACGCCCGGTGCGTGAGCCCTATCTGAACTTTATTGTCGAAGTATCCCGGCCCAATGGGGATCTGTACCGCGAATACACCCTGTTGCTGGATCCGCCCGGTTCCTCGGCGTACCGCACGGCGGCAGCCCCGTTGGCGACCTTGTCCAGCCCCGCGCCACGTCCTTCCGTCACTAGCGCCCCGGCGCCTGCGCCACGTGCCAGTGTGCCGCGCGAGTTGCCTTTGGCAACGGCCGGACAGCGTTATACCGTGGTCAGCGGCGATAGCCTGTGGAAGATTGCCGCGCGCCTGCGTGAGGCCGGCAGCCAGGCCTCCCAGCAAGCCCTGATGGGCGATATCCATGCGCTCAACCCCAGCGCCTTCAGCCGTGGCGATATTAATCGTCTGTTGGCCGGGGCCGAGCTATTACTGCCCGACAGTGCTGCTCCTGGTCAGCAGCTGGCGGCTCAGTCGAGCCCCGCTGTCCAGGCGAGTGTCGCTGGGCCGTCAAGCCAGGCCCCGGTCGACCCCCCAAGCGAGGCTGTTAGCGCCGCAGAGCCGCTGCCAGGCGCCGCCGCGACCGTTGCCCAAGCCGCTGACCCGGCGCAACTGCTGCAGGAGCAGCAGCGGGTCGAGGCTGAGCTGGCCGAGCAGATCAGCGAAACCGTGCAACTGCAGCAGAGCCTCGCTGAACTCCAGCTGCAGGTGCAGCAGTTACAAGAGGAAATGAGCACGCGGGATCTGCAGATAGCCGGCCTGCAGGCTGAGCTGGCGGCCCGCTCGGCCGCAGTGCAAAACGCTGCGCAGGAGATACCGTCCGCCGCCGAGCCTGCAGAATCGCAGACCCAGGCGCCCGCCGCAGCCGCCAATGGTTGGCTCCAGCTGGGCTGGGCCGGACTGGGTTTGGTCACTTTGGGGCTGCTGGGGCTGTTCTGGCGCTCCCGCAACCGTCCTGTGCCGCCGGTACAAACGGTCAAGCGTGCCCATGTGCCCAACCAGGTACCGCTCGCCGCGCCCCAACCTGTGCCCCTCAGCACCAGCCGTGACAAGGCGCCGGCTGGTCCGGCCTGGCCACCAGCCGGTACCACCGATGCGCTGCAAAGTGCCAATGTCTATATCGCTTACGGGCGCTTCAGTGAGGCCGCTGCCAATCTGCGCAAGGCGCTGGAGTCCCAGCCGGGGCGTAACGATATTCGCTTCCGCTTGCTGGAGGTGCTGGCCCAACTTGGCGACGCCCAGGGTTTTATCGAGGAGGAAGCGCGTTTGCGTGCCAGTGGCTTTACCCCGGCGCGTATCGATGAACTCAAGGCGCGTCATGCCCAGATGTTTGCCGCCCCTGCCACCGAGTTGCTGGACGATGCGGTGCTGCAGTTGGATGAAGAGCCCGAAGCGCTGCTGAGCGATGCCGAAGAGGCCAAGCTCAACCTGGACGATCTGTCCCTGGACGCCGATTGGGATCTGGTAACGCCCTTCGCCCAGCCCAAGGCCAAACAGCGAGTCACTTCCGAGGATGTCTTCGAGCTGGGTAGCAGCCGCGATGTCCGCAGCCCCTTCGCTGAAAACATGTTGGTGGAGGAAAGCTCCAACAGTGATTGGGTGGATGATGAGCTGGACGACGCTTTTGCCGACTCCCAGCAGGCCGAAAGCAGCCCGCTGTTGCAGGATCTGGATCATCTGGCCGGTAATCAGGACAACCTGACCAAGCTCAATCTGGCTTTGGCCTATATCGAGCAGGGCAGCCTGGAAAGCGCCTGCAATATCCTCAACGAGGTGATTGCCGAGGGTAACGAGCAGCAGAAGCAGGAGGCGCGCCAACTGTTGGCCAAGATCGCCTGAGTCCAGGCTGTATCGCAACAGACGCCCGCCGAGGGCCAACCCGGCGGGCGTTTTTTATGGCTGTGACCCACTAACCTGTTGTATGCAGCTATTCCCTGTAGGAACGGGCCATGCCCGCGACTGGCGTGCTTGCATACAAACACTTTCGCGGCCATGGACCGCTCATACAGAGGGCGAGAGAGCGTAGGATGGGTTGAGCGAAGCGATACCCATCCTACGTATTGGGCGCTTAGCAGTTCGGGACGATGCCACACATGGCTGCTGCATAGCCTCTTTTATGCTGGGCAGCGTTATCATGGCCAGCCCTGAAGCCTCTGAGCCGCAAGCCCATGAGCCCGCATAAAGCCGAAGTCGTAATCACCTATTGCACCCAGTGCCAGTGGCTGCTGCGCGCCGCCTGGCTGGCCCAGGAGCTGCTCAGCACCTTTGCCGATGACCTGGCCCGGGTCAGCCTGGAACCGGCCAGCGGCGGCACCTTTCGCATCACCTGCGATGGCGTGCAGATCTGGGAGCGCAAGGCCGATGGCGGCTTCCCCGAGGCCAAGGAACTCAAGCAGCGGGTGCGCGATCAGATCGACCCGGCCCGGGACCTGGGGCATAACGACCGGCCCTGAGTGATACATGCATCTTCCTGTCTGGCCTACTTGGCCATACGCGCCGAGAAAAAGATCGCGCTGACGATCAATAGCCCGCCGGCCAGCATGCGCAAGGTGGGGACTTCGCTGAACAACAGCCAGGCAAAGGCGATGCCGTAGACCGGCTCCAGGGCGAAGATCACCGCCGTGGTCCGCGCCTTGAGCACCCGCAGGCTGGCGACGAACAGGCTGTGGGCCAGGCCGGTGCAGAAGATGCCCAGCATGGCCATCCACAGCCAGCTGGAGAGCGAGCTCTGGGGCAGGGCGGGCCAGGCAAAGGGCAGAAACACCAGCAGCACGCTGAGATTCTGGAGCAGGGCCGCCTGCACCGGGTCGATGCCGCGGGTACTGGCGCGGTTGAGCAGTGACAGCAGGGCGAACAGCAGCCCCGACAGCACCGCCCAGAGCAGGCCGCTGGTGGCCTGGCTGGCCAGGTCGAAGTCCGGGGTGACCAGCACCAGGCCCAGGCAGACCAGGCCGACCATGGCGAACTCAGCGGGGCGGGTGCGTTCGCGAAACAGCAGGCCCTCCAGCAGCACGGTAAAGGCCGGGAAGCTGGCAAAGCCCAGGGTGGCAATGGCCACCCCGGAGATATTCACCGCCTCGAAAAAGGTCCACCAGTGCCCGCCCAGCAGCAGCCCGCCCAAGGCCAGCAGGGCCAGTTGGCGCAGGCCGGGAAGGCGCAGTGGCACCTTGCCGATCAGCTGGGCGAACAGGGCCAGGGCCAGCACGGCAAAGATGGCGCGGCCGCCGACTATCATTTCCGGCAGGTTATCCGCCAGCTTGCCGAAGATGCCCGACAGGCCGAAGAGCAGGGCGCCCAGGTGGATGGCCCAGAGGGCCTTGCGCGTATTCATGCCAGGCGCGCACCGTTGGCCAGTGGCTTGTCGAAGCTCGCCAGGACCACCTTGCCGTCGGCGTCATAGACGCCGGTGACCAGCACCTCCGAGCGCACCCCGGCAATGCGTTTCGGGGCAAAATTGCACACGCACAGCACCTGGCGCCCGATCAGTTCGGCGCAGCTGTAATGCCCGGTCAGCTGGGCGCTGGATTGCTTGATGCCGAGCTCGCCCAGGTCCACCTGCAGTACATAGGCCGGCTTGATGGCCTTGGCATTCGGCTCGGCGGCCAGCAGGGTGCCGACGCGCAGTTCCACCCGCTGAAAGTCTTCCCATTCGATCTGCTGCATCTGCCCTGTCCTCCATATGCATCCCGCAGTCTAGGGCGGCCGGGCGCTGCCTGTCTGTCGCGCAAGTAGTGGCTTTTATCGCGTTACTCGCGGCGGCTGCGCAGCTGCCGTGGGGTGCAGCCGAACTGGCGGGCCAGGGCGGCGCTGAAGGCACTCTGGGAGCTGTAGCCGACCCGTGCGGCGATCTCGCCGATGGCCAGCTCGCTGTGTTGCAGCAGCTGACGGGCCAGTTGCAGGCGGCGCTGGCGCACATAGTCCATGGGCGTGTAGCCGGTGGCGGCGAGAAAACGTACATGGAAGCGCGCAGGCGACAGTCCGCTCAGGCGCGCCAGATCCTCCACCTGCAGAGGGTGGGCGCAGTGCTGGTCGATATGTGCATCCAGGGCGGCCAGGGGCAGGCCGTTCCGGCGTGTGGTCTGGGCATCATGGCTCAGGCTGCTCAGCAGCAGAGCCGCGCCCTGGCGAGCGATCACCGGGTCGTGCAGGGGGCTTTCCGCCAGCCAGCTGACCAGCTGACTCTGGGCCGGATTGAGCTGCAGGGCGGCCGGGCGGTCAAGCAGGCGCCGGCTGGCATCGGCATGGGGGCCCAGCTGCTCGTCCAGCCAGTGTTCGCTGGGCACGTCCAGCACCAGGCATTGGCTGCCCTTGGTGCTACCGCAGGCATGGTTTTCCGCCCAGGGCACCACCGCCAGGGTCTGGCGGGTGATCAGGCTGCCGCGCCCGGCCACCTCGAAGTCCAACTGGCCGCTCAGGCCGAAGACCAGCTGGGCATGGGGGTGATGATGGCTTATAGGTTGATGGTCGTAATGACGCAGCGAGAGCAGGGCGGACATGGGCGGCTCCTTGTGCAGGTGATTAAGTCTAACCGCACAAGGCCACTGGGTGCTGGGTCACGCAATGGTCACAGAGTTGTCATGGCGCTTTCACCGGCAGCGCCGAGGATCAATCAAAACCTGCCGGAGGCCGCCTGTGACCCACGCCCAGTTCGCCAAGCCCAGCCGCAAGCAGCGTGTTCGCACGCTATGGATTTCCGATGTGCACCTGGGTACCCGGGATTGCCAGGCCGAACACCTGGCGGCCTTTCTCAAGCGCTATCAGACCGACAGGATCTATCTGGTCGGCGATATCATCGATGGCTGGCGCCTGCGCAGCGGGGTGTACTGGCCGCAGAGCCACAGCAACGTGATCCGCCGTCTGCTGACCATGAGCAAGCGCGGCACCGAGGTGATCTACGTTACCGGCAACCACGATGAGTTCCTGCGCCGCTATTCCAGCCTGATGCTGGGCAATATCCAGCTTGTCGACGAGGCCGAGCACATCACCGCCGATGGCCGTCGTCTGCTGGTGATCCACGGCGACCAGTTCGATGTGATCACCCGCTATCACCGCTGGCTGGCCTTTCTTGGCGATTCGGCCTATGAGCTGACCCTGACCCTCAATCGCTGGCTCAATCACTGGCGCAGCCGTTATGGCTACGGCTACTGGTCGCTGTCGGCTTACCTTAAACACAAGGTCAAGGGGGCGGTGAACTTTATCAGCGACTTCGAGCAGGCCATCGCCCACGAGTGCATCAAGCGCGGCTTCAATGGTGTGGTCTGCGGCCATATCCACCACGCCGAGATCCGTGCCATGGGCGAGGTGGAGTATATGAACTGCGGCGACTGGGTGGAGTCCTGCACGGCGCTGATCGAACACCTGGATGGCAGCATCGAGCTGTACCGTCTGGTCGAGGATCAGGCCCGCCAGGCCCAGCAGGTCGAGCCGTCCGCTGCGGCCGAGCCAGCACTATGAGGATATTGATCGTCAGCGACGCCTGGATGCCCCAGGTCAACGGCGTGGT
>JBFHPI010000074.1:0-10648 GCA_041592855.1 Pseudomonas sp. | reverse complement strand
TCCATCCAACGTCTCTGCTGCGCGAGCTGTTTGCCGCCGCCATCGACGCCGCCCACCCGCGCCAGGTGCTGGCCGACTACCTGCCTGACGACCGCAGTGGCCGGGTCATCGTCATCGGCGCCGGCAAGGCCGCCGCGGCCATGGCCGAAGTGATCGAGCAGGAATGGCAGGGCGAGGTGTCCGGCCTGGTGGTGACACGTTATGAACACGGCGCCAACTGCCGGAAGATCGAGGTGGTGGAAGCCGCCCACCCGGTACCGGACGATGCCGGCGAGCGCGTGGCCCGTCGCGTGCTGGCGCTGGTCAGCGGCCTGAGCGAAAGCGACCGGGTGATCTTCCTGCTCTCCGGCGGTGGCTCGTCCCTGCTGGCCCTGCCGGCCGAGGGCATCTCGCTGTCCGACAAGCAGGCGGTGAACAAGGCCCTGCTCAAATCCGGCGCCACCATTGGCGAGATGAACTGCGTACGCAAGCACCTCTCGGCGATCAAGGGCGGGCGCCTGGCCAAGGCCTGCTGGCCGGCCAGTGTCTACACCTATGCCATCTCCGACGTGCCGGGCGATGAGGCCACGGTGATCGCCTCCGGCCCCACGGTGGCCGACCCCACCACCTCGGCCGAGGCCCTGGCCATTCTCGCCCGCTATGGCATCGAGATTCCGGCCAATGTACGCGCCTGGCTGCAGAACCCAGCCTCGGAAACGGTCAAGCCGGGCGACCCGGTGCTGTCGCGCAGCCATTTCCAGCTGATCGCCCGCCCCCAGCAGTCCCTGGATGCGGCTGCGGCCAAGGTGCGTGAAGCTGGCCTGGATGTGCTGATTCTCGGTGACCTGGAAGGTGAATCCCGCGAGGTGGCCAAGGTGCATGCCGGCATCGCCCGCCAGGTGGTGCTACATGGCCAGCCGCTCAAGGCGCCCTGCGTGATTCTCTCCGGCGGCGAAACCACGGTGACCGTGCGCGGCAATGGCCGTGGCGGGCGCAACGCCGAATTCCTGCTGAGCCTCACCGACAGCCTCAAGGGCCTGCCCGGCGTCTACGCCCTGGCCGGCGACACCGATGGCATCGACGGCTCGGAAGACAATGCCGGCGCCCTGATGACCCCGGACAGCCATGCCCGCGCCGCCGCCCTGGGGCTTAGCAGCAGCGATGAACTGGACAACAACAACGGCTATGGCTACTTCGCCGCCCTGGATCAACTGATCGTCACCGGGCCGACCCGTACCAATGTCAACGACTTCCGCGCCATTCTGATCCTCGAAGGTTCTGCCCAATGAATGCCAACAAGAAAGTGAAGATCCTCGCCACCCTCGGCCCCGCCATCAGTGGCGTGGCGGCTGTCCGTCAGCTGGTGGAAAACGGCGTCAACCTGTTCCGCCTCAACTTCAGCCACGGCGAACACGCCGACCATGCCCAGCGCTACCAGTGGGTGCGCGAGGTGGAACGCGAACTGGGCCAGCCCATCGGCATCCTGATGGACCTGCAAGGCCCGAAACTGCGGGTCGGCCGCTTTGCCGAGGGTAAGGTGCAGCTGGTCAACGGCCAGCGCCTGCGCCTGGACCTGGACAGCACCCCGGGCGACGCCAGCCGGGTCAACCTGCCCCACCCGGAGATCATCGAAGCGCTGCAGCCGGGCATGAGCCTGCTGCTGGACGATGGCCGCCTGCGCCTGCAGGTCACTGCCAAGGAGCGCGATGCAGTGATCACCCAGGTAATCGCCGGCGGCGAGCTGTCCGACCGCAAGGGCGTCAACGTGCCCGAGGCGGTGTTGCAGCTCTCCCCGCTGACCGAGAAGGATCGCCGCGACCTGAGCTTCGGCCTTGAGCTGGGGGTGGACTGGGTGGCGCTGTCCTTTGTGCAGCGCCCGGAGGACATTATCGAGGCCCGCGAGCTGATCGGCGATCGCGCCTTTCTGATGGCCAAGATCGAGAAGCCCTCGGCGGTGCAGCATCTGGAAGCAATAGCCCGTCTGTGCGACGCGATCATGGTGGCGCGCGGCGACCTGGGCGTGGAAGTGCCGGCCGAGAATGTGCCGCGCATCCAGAAGGACATTATCCGCACCTGCCGCCAGCTCGGCCGGCCGGTGGTGGTGGCCACGCAGATGCTCGAATCCATGCGCTTCTCCCCGGCACCGACCCGCGCCGAGGTCACCGACGTGGCCAATGCCGTGGCCGAAGGCGCCGATGCGGTGATGCTCTCGGCGGAAACCGCCTCCGGCGACTACCCCCAGGAAGCAGTGCAGATGATGAGCAAGATCATCCGCCAGGTGGAAAACGGCCCGGACTTCCAGGCCCAGCTCGATGTCGGCCGCCCCGAAGCCGAGGCCACCGCCTCGGATGCCATCAGCTGCGCGATCCGCCGCATCAGCAGCATTTTGCCGGTGGCGGCCCTGGTCAACTACACCGAATCGGGCGCCTCCAGCCTGCGCGCCTCCCGCGAGCGGCCCAAGGCGCCGATCCTCAGCCTCACCCCGAGCCTGGACACCGCACGCCGCCTGTCCGTGGCCTGGGGCGTGTACTCGGTGGTCAACGAGCGCTTGCACAAGGTCGAGGACGTCACCCGCACCGCCCTGGAGATCGCCCAGGCGCAAGGCATGGCCCAGGCCGGCGATACCCTGGTGATCACCGCTGGCGAGCCCTTCGGTCAGCCGGGCAGCACCAATAGCCTGCGGATCGAAACGCTGCGCTGAGCAGCGCAAGCTGCAAGCGCGTAGGGCGCGCCGCGCGCCCCCTCTTTGCCCGCCGGTCCATGACGTGGTGCGCACAGCGCACCCTACAGCACTATCCCACGCTGGCTTTGCCAGTTTGCAGGCGCCCACAGCGGGCGCCTCTTTTTATGGCGGTTCAGTCCGAAACCAGCATGTCGCCACGCCCCTTCTACCAAGCCGCGCTACGTGGTCTCCACTCTCTGCTTAACGGCTTTAGCCAGATCGTTCTGCAAACCCATGCCGGCTGCGGCCTGCTGGTGCTGCTGGCGATCGCCATTGGCGCCCCGCAGTTACTCGGCGGCGCCCTGCTTGGCGGTCTAAGCAGCAGCCTGACCGCCCGCTGGCGCGGCTACCCCGGGGCCGATATCGCCATGGGGCTGTACGGTTACAACGGCATCCTGCTGGGCCTGCTGCTCAGCCTGACAATCGACTGGTCAGCACTGCTGGCCCTGCTGATTATCACCAGCGCCGGGCTCTCCAGCCTGCTGCTCGGCCCCTGGATGCGGCGCATGCGCGAACAGCAATGGCTGCCCGCCTTTACCTTCCCCTTTGTCGCCCTGGGCTGGCTGCTGCTCTGGCTGACCACGCCCCTGCATGTGCAAGCGGAGGTGGCCAGCGCACAAGCGTCACTCGACTGGCTGGCCAGCCTGGATGCGACCGTGCGAGGCCTGGGTCAGGTGATCTTTCTCGATCATCCCCTGGCCGGGCTGTGTCTGTTTATCGGCCTGTGGCTGGCTGATCGGCGTGCCGCCTGCTGGGCACTACTGGGCTCTGCAGGCGGCCTGGTCCTGGCGCTGTATCAGGGCTGGCCAGCGCAAGGCGCCAGTGCCGGCTTGTATGGTTATAACGCCGCCCTGGCCGCCATCGCCCTCAGCCAGGTGCATCGGCGCCCCTGGCTGCCGCTCCTGGGCATTGTCCTGGCTTTGCTGCTGCAGCCCGGTTTCAGCGCGCTGGGCCTGCCGGCCCTGACCATGCCCTTTATGCTCAGCTGCTGGCTGATCAGCGCCAGCCAGCGCCTGCTGCACCAAGCCGCAGACGCCTGCACGCCCCTGCCCAAGCGGGACAAAGGCTTGCATCCGCAGGATAAAACTCCCTAGGCTGGGGCTTCCCGTCACCGTCCGAGTCACTCAGCCCATGGATAGCGCGCAAGACTGGCGCCAGCGCCTCTACATCATCATCTTCCATACCGACACCGAGGCCGGCCAGCGTTTTGACCGCTGGCTGCTGCTGACCATCCTGGCCAGCCTGGTGGTGGTGATGCTCGACAGCATCGACGAGATTCACAGCCAGTACGCCCCGGCCCTGAACATCCTGGAGTGGGGCTTTACCCTGCTGTTTGCCGTCGAATACGCCATACGCCTGTATTGTTCGCCCAAGCCGCTGCGCTATGCCTTCAGCTTCTTCGGCCTGATTGATCTGCTGGCCATCCTGCCGGCGATCCTGGCCCTGTTCTTCGCCGACGCCCAGTACCTGATGATCATCCGGGTCATCCGCATGCTGCGGGTATTCCGTGTACTCAAGCTCGGCACCTACCTGCGCCAGGCCAACTTTCTGCTGACGGCCCTGCGCGGCAGCAAACAGAAAATCATCGTGTTCTTCGCCAGCATTGCCACTCTGGTCACCGTCTTCGGCACCCTGATGTATGTGATCGAGGGGCCCGTAAACGGTTTTACCAGCATCCCCACAAGCATCTACTGGGCGGTGGTGACGCTGACCACCGTGGGCTTCGGCGATATCGTGCCGAAAACTCCCCTGGGCCAGGCCCTGTCGACCCTGGTGATGATCACCGGCTACTCGATCATCGCGGTGCCCACCGGCATCTTTACCGCCGAACTGGCCAACGCCATGCGTGAAGGCAGCTCACTCAAGCATGCCTGCCCAAACTGCAGCAAACCTCAGCACGAGCAGGAAGCGACCTTCTGCAGCCGCTGTGGCCATAACCTTTATCCGCCCCGCGTCAACGACAGCGCTTGAGGCCCATGCATGGGCCTGGTTGTCCGGCCGCCGCCCGATAGCGGCTGGCGCCGCCCTGATCTATGGTTGCCCGATAACCCCTGGATACACCGCTTATGCGCACAATCCTGCTGCCCCTCTTGCTGCTATTGGGCTGCGCTGCCAACCCGGCAGCCCAAGTAGCGCCGCTTTGCCCTGTCGGGCCCAGGGTGCAGGTGGTCGATCATGGCCTGCACACCGGCCTGGTGGTCAGCGCCGAAGCCCTGCTGCAGCACCTGCCACAATTGGCCGAGGACTTCAGCCCCGCAGGCCATATCGAACTGGGCTGGGGCGATGCAGCCTTCTACCAGAGCGACAATCCCGGCGCGGGAAGCGCTCTGCGCGCCCTGTTCGGATCGGCCGGCAGCGTGCTGCATCTGGTGCAGATACCGAACAGCGCAACGCGCTACTACTCCGGCGCCACAGTGCTGGAACTGAGCCTGGACGAAGCCGGCCAGCAGCGCCTGCTGGACAGTATCGCGGCGACCTTCAGCCCAGCTCCGGGCGGCAGCCTGCGCCCCCTGGGCCCGGGCCTGTATGGCCACAGCCGCTTCTATCCGGCCAATGGCCGCTATTCACTGCGCAATACCTGCAATACCTGGCTGGCCCAGGCACTGGCCAGCGCCGGCTTGCCCCTAACCTCCACTTCAGTAGTCACTGCCAAAAGCCTGATGACGCAACTTGCCCCACAGCAATGCAGGGTTGAGGGCTGATAACCGGGGCTAACATCTGTTGATGCAAAATCGGCCAGCGCCAGACTGGCCCATGGGCATGACCTCAGGCTTTTAACCCGTCCTTTTGCCAGGAGACCCGCTATGGCTGAATCCCCCGCCACCGCCAAAGCCGCCTGGATCGGCCTGATCCTCGGCCCGTTGCTGCTGCTTGCCTGTCTGCTCAGCGAGCCGCCGGCCGGCCTGGTCAGCACGGCCTGGATCACCGTCGGCCTGACCCTACTGATGGCCACCTGGTGGTCCACCGAGGCCATCCCGATTCCGGCCACCTCGCTGCTGCCAATCCTGCTCATCCCGGCCCTGGGCATCGACAGCCTGAATGCCGCCACCGCGCCCTACGCCAACCCGACCATCTACCTGTTTCTCGGTGGCTTTATCCTCGGCCTGGCCATGGAGCGCTGGAATCTGCACAAGCGCATCGCCCTGATGACGTTGCTGGCCATGGGCAGCCAGCCGAGCACGCAGATCGCCGGCTTTATGCTGGCCACCGCTTTTCTCAGCATGTGGGTGAGCAACACCGCCACCACCATCATGATGCTGCCCATCGGCCTGTCGGTGATTGCCCTGCTGACCGGCGAGAAGGCCGCCGGCGACAGCGAGCGCGAGCGCTTCGCCACCGCCCTGCTGCTGGCCATCGCCTACGCGGCCAGTGTCGGCGGTATCGCCACCCTGATCGGCACGCCGCCCAACGCCCTGCTGGCCGCCTTTCTGGCGGAGAACTACGAGGTGCAGATCGGCTTCGGCCAGTGGATGCTGATCGGCCTGCCGGTGTCGGTGCTGATGCTGGCCTTTATCTGGTGGTGGCTGACCCGTGGCGATTTCAACCTGGCCGGCCACGACAGCAGCCAGCTGATCCGCAGCGAGCTGGCCGAACTGGGCCCACTGAGCCGTGGCGAGAAGCTGGTGGCCCTGGTGTTTGTGCTCACCGCCCTGGCCTGGGTCTTCCAGCCGCTGATCGGCCAGCATATCCCCGGGGTCAACGACACCAGTATCGCCATCGCCGCGGCCCTGGCGCTGTTTATCATCCCGGTGGACGCCAGGCAGCGCATCTTCCTGATGAACTGGGAAAGTGCCGGCAAACTGCCCTGGGGCGTGCTGCTGCTGTTCGGCGGCGGCCTGTCACTGGCCGGGGTGATTCGCAGCACCGGCCTGGCCGAGTGGATCGCCCAGAGCCTGGGCATGCTCGGCGCCCTGCCAATGCTGGCGATGATCGGCATCGTGGTGCTGGTGATCATCTTCCTCACCGAAGTCACCTCCAACACCGCCACCGCGGCCGCCTTCCTGCCGCTGCTCGGGGCCCTGGCCGTGGCCCAGGGCATGCCGGCGCAGATGCTGGCGATTCCCGCCGCGATTGCCGCCAGCTGCGCCTTTATGATGCCGGTGGCCACCCCGCCCAACGCCATCGTGTTCGGCACCGGGCATATGCGCATCCAGTCGATGATCAGGGCCGGCTTTGCCCTCAACCTGATCGGCGTGGTGCTGGTGACCCTGGTGTGCTATCTGCTGGTGGGTCTGATCTGGGCACATTGATCAGTCCTGGGCGCGACATCTGTTCTGATCCGCGCCCCCATCCCCCATGCGCACCTGGTTACGTCCGCCCGCTTTGGCCGCATACAGGGCCGCGTCGGCCAAACCGACCAAGGCTGCAATACCCTGATTATCTGGCGTTTGCGGCACGCCACTGGCCACACCGATGCTCACGGTCAGCCTGAGCATGGACTCCCCGGTATCGATCTCGCTGGCGGCCAGGGCCTGGCGGATGCTTTCGGCCAGGGTGCAGGCACCTTCGCTATCGGTTTCCGGCAGGATGACCATAAACTCCTCGCCGCCATAACGACACAGCACATCACTGGAGCGCTTGAGATGCACCTGAATGATCTGTGCCACCTGCCTGAGTGCTGCGTCGCCACACTGATGGCCATGGTTGTCATTGATCGCCTTGAAGTGGTCGATATCCACCATCAGCACGGACAGCGGCCGCCTATTTCGGTAGGCCCTGGCCCACTCGGTGACCAGCAGCTGGTCCTGATAGGCACGGTTGCGCGCACCGGTCAGGCCATCGATGGTGTTCAGTTCGCTGAGCAGCTGGTTCTTGCTTTCCAACTCGGCCAAAGCCCTATTGAGTTCCTGGGTACGCTCCGCCACCCGGATTTCCAGGCGCTGGCGCGCCTCCTGCTCGATCTTGACGTTGGCCTCCTTGAGCAGGCGCATGCGATCAGCCAGGGCAAAGGCTAGCAGGATCATCTGCAAGGCCGAGCCGATCTGCAGGCCGTTCTCGGTAACCGCATTGCCGGGCAACAGATGGAAGGTTTTCAGCGCATACATGGCCATGCCCGCCAGCAACGCACTGAAGGCCAGCAGAAAGAAACGCGCTTGGCGATAGCCCCTGAGCAGGCTGTTGGCCCCGGCACAGAACACCACCAGCGGCCCGATCACCCCCACCGTCGATGCCAGGCGAATGGCCGGGTTGTAGGGCATAAACAGACAGGCCACTGCCGTCAGGATCAGGGCAAGGCCGGTGTACTTGAGCAGGCGATCCATTGAGGTAGCGCTACTACCCGTACGCAGAAAGGTACGGGTCAGCAGCATCAGGGCAAACATCGAGAAACACATCAGAAACGGCAGCGCCCGGTTGTTCCAGGCCGGGGCATCGGGCCACAGATGCTCGAAGGCCAGGCCATTGAGGGTCATCTGGAACAGCGCATAGGAGCCGATATAAAAAATGTAATAGAGGTAACTGTTATCCCGGATCGACACATAGCTCAGCAGGTTGTACAGCAGCAGAGACAACAGAATGCCGTAGTAGAGCCCCAGCAGGTACTGCTCGTGGCGCGAGTCGGCGACAAACTGCTCGGGCCGGGTCAACACCGCCGGCAACTGCAGCGAGCCATCGGTCTGCACCCGGATATACAGCCAGACCGGCTCATTCAGCGGCATGGGCAGCAACACGGTGAAATGCCGATTGCGGATACCGCGGCTGGCGAACGGTCGCCGGTCACCGCCATGGGCCGCCTGCAGCACCTCGCCGTTCATATCCAGCAGGTAGACATCGACATGATCCAGTGGTGGGTAGCGCAGCTCCAGCAACCAGTTTTCATCACTGCCAGGCTGCAGCAGCTGGGCACGAAACCAGTAGCGTGCCTGGGTGAAACCGAAGTTGGGCATCTCGCTGGAGTGCTGGGTGTAGGCGCTGTCGGGCAGCAGGAAGGCGGAATGCACATCTTCGGCCAGCAGTGGGCCGGAGAAGTATTGCAGATGGGCATTGAGCTCGACGCGCGCACTGCGCTCACCGAGAATCAGCGGCGTATCCGCCCAGGCCGCCCCTGAGCAGAGGGTATAGAGCACCCACCAACACCACACCAGGCTAGGGAATAAGCGCATTCTTATGATTATCCGGCTTATGTGGGCTTCATCCTATGCCACTTTCCGGGACAGCGATAGCACCCGCCCATGAAGGCCGGCAGGCGCCACTCAGCCGCGCTCGGCCGGGGCCGAGCGTAGCTCGAAGGGATTGCTGCTGCGCCGCTGATTGCGGTCTTCCCGCGGCGTGGCCCCGAAGAAGTTGCGGTAGGCACTGGAGAAGTGCGGCCCCGAGGAAAAGCCACAGGACAGGCCAATCTGGATGATCGACTTGCTGGTCTGCATCAACAGCTGGCGCGCCTTGTTCAGACGCAGCTCCAGATAATACTGGCTGGGTACGCGGTTGAGGTACTGCTTGAAGATACGTTCCAGTTGGCGGCGCGATACGCACACGTGCTGGGCGATCTCGTCGGTGGTCAGGGGCTCTTCGATATTGGCCTCCATCAAGAGCACCGCCTGGGTCAACTTGGGATGGCTGGAACCCAGACGATTCTGCAACGGAATACGCTGGCGTTCACCGCCTTCGCGAATGCGCTCCACCACCAGTTCCTCGCTCACCGCGCCGGCCAGTTCGGCGCCGTGATCGCGGGCCAGCAGGGCCAGCAACAGGTCGAGTACCGACAGACCACCACAGGCGCTCAGACGATCACGGTCCCAGTCGAACAGGTGGCTGGTGGCAATCACCTTGGGGAAACGCTCGGTAAAGTCATCCTGCCAGCGCCAGTGCACCGAAGCGCGGTAGCCGTCGAGCAAACCGAGCTGGGCCAGGGGGTAGACCCCGGCACTGATGGCGCCCAGCACACCGCCATTGCGAACCAGGTGCTTGAGCGCCGCCCCCAGGGCCGAACCCACCGTGGCCGGAGGCTCGTCAGCCAGCAGAAAGACCTTCTGGCAACCCTCAAGACGCCCCATCCAGGGCTCGCCCGGCAGCTGCCAGGCCCCCGCCTCCGGGGTTTCCGCCTGCATAAAGATCAGCTCGTAGACCACCTCGGGGTGTACCCGCTGAGCCACGCGCAGGGCCTCCTCGGCCAGGGCAAGGGTCAGGGGTTTGGTCGAGGGCCACAGCAAGAAGCCGATTCGGTGAGCATTCATGGGGTGCAGTTTAGGCTCTGTTGGGCAGTGGGGACATGATCGAAGGCAAACCAATTGTTGCCGCTGAACAAATGGCGCCCGCCACTTATTTCAGGCTGCCGGACAAAAACTGCTGCAGGCGCTCGGACTGCGGATTGACCAACACCTCGCGGGGGTTGCCGCGCTCTTCCACCACGCCCTTGTGCAGGAAGATCAGCTGGTTGGACACCTCGCGGGCAAAGCCCATTTCATGGGTCACCACCACCATGGTGCGGCCTTCCTGAGCCAGATCCTGCATCACCTTGAGCACCTCGCCCACCAGCTCCGGATCGAGGGCCGAGGTCGGTTCGTCGAACAGCATCACCTCAGGCTCCATGGCCAGGGCCCGGGCGATGGCCACGCGCTGCTGCTCGCCACCGGACATATGCGCCGGGTAGGCATCCTTGCGGTGAGCCACACCCACCTTGCTCAGGTAATGCTCGGCCTTCTCCAGGGCTTCCTTCTTGCTCATGCCCAGCACATGCACCGGGGCTTCCATGACATTTTCCAGGGCGCTCATATGCGACCACAGGTTGAAGTGCTGGAAGACCATGGCCAGGCGCGAGCGCATGCGCTGCAGCTGCTTGGGATCGGCGGCCTTGAGCGCACCCTCCTTGTTGGCCACCAGTTTGAGCTCCTCGCCATTGAGCAGGATCTTGCCGCCATGGGGCTGTTCCAGCATGTTGATGCAGCGCAAAAAGGTGCTCTTGCCCGAGCCGCTGGAGCCGATGATGCTGGTGACGTCGCCGGCCTTGGC
>JBFHPI010000073.1:0-10655 GCA_041592855.1 Pseudomonas sp. | reverse complement strand
CGAGCTGCCGCCGCAGCTGGGCCTGGCCAGTCTGGGCAGTGACCCCTACCGCGCCCTGGTCTATTTCACCCGTGAGGTGGCCTATGACAAGCCGCGCTCCGGTGAGGTGGCGCCCGAGTTTCTGGAGTTCTATTGGGGTAACTGGTTACGCGAGCGTCTGCCCTTGCAGGGCTATGATCTCAGTGAGCAAGACCAATACCGCGATGCAGTGGCCGCGGCGGCGCAGCTGATGGTGGGGCAGGCGCCTGATGGGCTGTTGGGCGACTCGGGCTTCACGGCCCGTCAGCTGGGTGGCTACAGCAGTATTGATCGCAAGGAATTGAGCAAGATGGCCAGCAAGAAGCTGGGTTATATGATCCAGTACAAGCGCTCGCTCTAGCCCAATAAACGACAAACCCCGCCGCGGCGGGGTTTGTTGCATCTGCAGCTCAGGCTTATTTTTTGTAGTTGTCCATGGCCTGCTGGATCATCCTGCGCGCTTCTTCGGCATTGCCGAAACCGTTCAGCTCGACCTTCTTGCGACCTTCCGGCAGCTGCTTGTAGACGCGGAAGAAGGCTTCGATGCGCTGGCGTTCGATGGCCGGCAGATCCTCGATATCCTGGATCTTGTCGTAGGTCGGGTCGATATCGCTGCTGGGGACGCCGATGATCTTCTCATCGGCTTCACCGCCGTCGATCATCTTCAGGTAGCCAATGGGGCGGAACTTGATCATGACCCCGGGATGCAGCGCCTCACGGGTCAGCACCAGACCGTCCAGCGGGTCATTGTCACCACCCAGGGTGCGCGGCAGCGAGCCGTAGTTGGCCGGGTAGACCACCGGCATGGACTGGAAGCGGTCGACGAAGACCAGGCCTTCTTCGCTGATTTCATACTTGGTGAAGCTGCCCGCCGGGATTTCCACCGCCATGTGTACATCGTTCGGGGCATTTTCTGCCTGGGCGGCATGGAAGGGATGGACAATGGATTTTTCCGCCATAACGGCGGTGCTGCCCATCAACAGGGCGATGCCCAGGGCAAGCAGGGACTTTTGCATGATGACTCCTTGGGTAGGGGGGATTAAGCAGTCGCTATCTTGCTGGGGCATTGTTAGAGATATATTGCAGCGGCCGATCCTTTCCGTCCGAGCTGGAAGCCTGTATGTCGATTGCCTTCGTCGAATCCATCCATCGCCTGAGTCCTCAGGCGTGGGACGCCTTGTGTGGCGAGCCCCAGCCCTTTCTGCGGCATGCCTTTCTCAGTGCCCTGGAGGGCAGCGGCAGTGTCGGCCCGGGCACCGGCTGGACCCCTGCCCACCCGTTGCTTGCTGATAACCAGGGGCAGCCTGTGGCCGCTCTGCCGGCCTATATAAAGCAGCACTCCTACGGTGAGTATGTGTTCGACCACGGCTGGGCCGATGCCTGCCAGCGTGCCGGTATTGCCTACTACCCCAAACTGCTGGGTGCCATTCCCTTTTCCCCGGTGGGTGGTCCGCGCCTGCTCGGTGAGCCCCAGGCGGCCAGGCAGTTGCTCGACCGCTTGACGGCCGGCCTGGCCGAGCAGGGCCTGTCCAGTCTGCATATCAACTTTACCCGCCCGGAAGATGACGCCTTGCTCCAGGGGGCTGAGGGCTGGCTGGTGCGGCTGGGTTGTCAGTTCCATTGGCGTAACCGCGGTTACCGGGATTTCCAGGACTTTCTCGATAGCCTGGCCTCGCGCAAGCGCAAACAGATGCGCAAGGAGCGTGAGCAGGTCGCGGGGCAGGGCATCGAGTTCGACTGGCGCGCGGGTCATCAACTCAGCGAAACCGAGTGGGATTTCGTCTACCTGTGCTACGCCAATACCTATCGGGTACGCGGCCAGGCGCCTTATCTGACGCGACTGTTCTTCAGCCTGCTGGCCGAGCGCATGCCCGAAGCGATTCGCGTGGTGCTCGCCCGTCAGGCTGGCCGGCCGGTGGCCATGGCCTTCAGTCTGGTCGGTGGTGACAGCCTGTACGGGCGCTACTGGGGCTGTCTGGCCGAGTTTGATCGGCTGCATTTCGAGACCTGTTTCTACCAGGGCATGGAGTACGCCATCGCCCAGGGCCTGCAGCGTTTCGATGCTGGTGCCCAGGGTGAACACAAACTGATTCGTGGCTTCGAGCCGGTGCTCACCCGCTCCTGGCATTACCTCTGTCACCCGGGGCTGCGGGCGGCGGTGGCGCAGTTTCTTAATGAGGAGCGCGTGGCCGTACAGCGTTACGCCGAGCAGGCCCGAGAACTGTTGCCTTATCGTCAAGGCTGATCAGCCCTGATCGCGGCCATGGGCCGCTCCTGCAGGGTACGGATCATGATGCCGGTGAGTCACCCTGACAGGCGCGCACAGTTGATTGGCGGCAACTAGGCTAAGAGCATCGTGGCCGTCGTGTGAGGTGGACTGTGAGCGCATTCCCTCTGTTTGATGAGCTCGGTTTGTTGCCCGTTGTAGCGGTCAATCTGACCCTGTTTTTCAATATGTTCGGTGCCCTGATGCTGGGCCTGCTGGTGGGGTATGAGCGCTCCTACCATGGCCGCGCGGCGGGCATGCGCACCTATGGCATGGTCTGTATGGCCTCCTGCGCCTTGACCGTGCTCTGCGTCTATCCGCAGTACTGGCTGGGTGATCACTCGCTGGATGGCGTCGACCCGACCCGGGTGATTCAGGGCGTGGTCACCGGCATTGGCTTTCTCGGCGCCGGGCTGATCATGAAGGACGGCATGAGCATCAGTGGCCTGACCACAGCGGCGTCAATCTGGGCGTCCTCGGCTATCGGCGTGCTGGTGGGGGTGGGCTTCTATGGCGCGGCGGTGCTGCTCAGCCTGGTGTCTGCGGCGCTGATGATGTGGGGCGCCAAGCTGGAAGCCAAACTGCCGTCACGACCGGCGATTGCCATTGTGCTGCGCTTTGCTCCGGGCTTTGTGCGCCCGGATGAGGCCACCCTGCGCCGCATCGCCCGCGAGCGCGGCTATGTGATCGCCGGCGGCTCCTTTACCGTGAGCTTCGAGCAGGGGGCGCTGGAGTGGCGCTTTGTGGCCGTGGCGGTGGAGGGGCAGAAGAGTGCGCGGATCAGCGATATGGCCGATGAGCTGGCGCAACTGGAAGGCGTCGCAAAATTCCAGATGTCCCATGCGCGCAATTGATGGGGCAGAGCGGACAGGCCGTGCGCTGTCCGCCCTGCCGTCGCAGCTTACAAGCGTTTCGCTTCAAGAATCAGCACCGGCTGCTGCGGCACGTTCTGGTGGCCGGCGCGGTTGCCGGTGGGCACCTGGGCGATCTTGTCCACCACCTCCATGCCGCGGGTCACCTTGCCGAATACGGCATAGCCGAAGTCGCGGGCGCCGTGGTCGAGGAAGGCA
This sequence comes from Pseudomonas sp., assembly GCA_041592855.1. Lineage (GTDB taxonomy): Bacteria > Pseudomonadota > Gammaproteobacteria > Pseudomonadales > Pseudomonadaceae > Aquipseudomonas. The sequence continues at coordinate 7,301 of JBFHPI010000073.1, read as the reverse complement.
TTGTCCTTGTGGTTGATAAAGAACTGGCTGGTGGCCGAGTCGCGTACCTGGGTACGGGCCATGGCCAGGGTGCCGCGCAGGTTGCGCAGGCCGTTATCGGCTTCGTTCTTGATCGGGGCCTCGGTCTGCTTCTGCTGCATGTCGGCGTCGAAGCCACCACCCTGGATCATAAAGTTGGGGATAACCCGATGGAACTGGGTGTTGTTGTAGTAGCCGCGGTCGACGTAGCCGAGGAAGTTCTCCACGCTCACCGGTGCTTTCTGGGCTTCCAGCTCGATTTCGATCTCGCCCAGGCTGGTGGTCATCAGCACCTTGGGGTTGTCGGCGGCGTGCAGGCTGCCGGCCAGCAGCAGGGAGCAGGCGGTGAGGGCGATTGTTTTCAACATGGTCGGGTTCCTTGTTAGCGGGTGGGTGCCGCCTGCTCGACTTCGGCGAGGAAGGCGAGCAGGCTGCTGTTGAATTGTTGGGGCTGGTCCATGGGGGTCGCGTGACGCGAATCCTCGATGACCAGCAGGCGGGCGTCGGGCAACTCGCGCACATAGGCTTCTTTCTGCGCCACCGGGGTGTAGTCGCGGTCGGCCGTGACCACCAGCGTAGGACAGCTGATGCGCTGCAGGCGTTCCCGCACCCCCCAGCCGATAATCGCATCCAGGCTGGCCAGGTAGGCGCGCTTGTCGTTTTGCGGCCAGCGCTCTTCGATCTTGCGCCGCAGTTCGCCCTGATCCGGTTTGGGGAAGAGCAGACGGCCCAGGCCCTTGGCGATGGTGTCCAGGCTGAGCAGGCGCGACAGGCTCCAGCGTTTGCCGATTTCCAGCCAGTCGCGCGGGCTCTTGGCCTTGACCTCCGGGCCGCTGTTGACGATGCACAGGCTCTTGAGCCGCTCGGGATTATCCACGCCCAGCTGAAAACCGATCATGCCACCCATGGAGATGCCCACCAGATGCACCTGGGGTAAACGCAGGTGGTCGATCAGGGCCAGCACATCCCCGGCGAAATCGCTGATCCGGTAACGCTCGCGGGGTTTGTCGGAGCGACCGTGCCCGCGCACATCCAGGGCAATGACCCGATACTGCGCCGCCAGGTCGGGAATCTGGTATTCCCAGTCGCGGGTGCTCGAACCCAGGCCATGTACCAGCACCACGGGGGCCCCATGGCCGTATTCCTCGTAGTGCAGTTGGCAGCCGTTGTGATCGAAGTAAGACATGGCGAGGCTCCTTCAGCGTGCGCCAACGGCGGGGCTGTCGTAGTGCTTGATCAGATCGACCAGGATACGGCTGGCCGGGCCCAGGCTCTTATCCTTGTGACTGTATAGGATAAAGCGCGGGTGGTTGCTGCCGCCCTGCTCCAGGGGCAGGGGCAGCAGGCTGCCGGCGGCCAGTTCGCGTCCGATCAGGTGGCGCGGCAGCCAGGCGAAGCCCAGGCCGCTGCTGACAAAGTGCGCGGCGGTGGACAGGCTGCTGACCGTCCAGCGCTGCTCGGCGCCGAGCCAGCCCACATCCCGCGGTTTGCTCCGCCCGGAGTCGCGGATTACCACCTGCAGCTGGTTCTGCAGGTCTTCGAAGGTGAGCTGGCGCTGCAGCTGGTGCAGGCTGTGATCCGGGTGGGCCACGGCGACGAATTCCACTTCGCCCAGTTCATGGCCCAGGTAACCGACCAGGCTCAGGCTGCTGATGGCCAGATCCGCAGTGCCTTCCAGCAGCACCTCCTCCACTCCGGAGAGCACCTCCTCGCGCAGGCGCACGCGGCAGCCACGGCTTTGCGGAATAAAGGCGGCCAGGGCCTGGATCAGGCGTTCGGTGGGGTAGGCGGCGTCCACCACCAGGCGTACTTCGGCCTCCCAGCCCTGGTCCATGTTGAACGCCAGGTCTTCCAGCTGGCTGGCTTGCTTGACCAGTTGCCGCGAGCGACGTAGCAGCACATCGCCGGCCTCGGTAAGCACGGCCTTGCGCCCCTCGATACGCAGCAGTGGCACGCCCAGTTGCTCCTGCATGCGGGCCACGGTGTAACTCACCGAGGATTGCGAACGGTGCAGCACTTCGGCGGCCTGGGCAAAGCCGCCCTGATCGACCACCGCTTGGAGGGTGCGCCACTGATCCAGGGTTACGCGAGGTGCTTTCATCAATCAGGTCCTATACGCATAGCTGTAGAAGGGTGCAAATGCTGACTTTTTCCACCTAAACTGGCCGTCTTTTTAACGGAGAGCTGCCACCATGAAATCACTCTGTTGCGCCCTGTTGGCGATGTTGCCGTTGACTGCCCTGGCCTATCCCATCGAGGTGGAGCGGCAGATGAATGGCGCCGAGGTGTCGGTCACCCCTCAGGAAATCGACCACAACATGGCCGCGCTGCTGCTCTACAACTACGGTGCCAGCGCCGCCGAGTGCACGGCGGTAATCCGCAACGGCCCGGAGTCGCCGCGTACCCGCAAGGTGGCCATCGAGCCCGGCACCAGCAGCAATATCACCGCAAAATTCACCCGCAGCATTATTCGCCTGCGGATCAAGCTGGACTGTGGGCTGAAGTGATCTGCCTGCCTTGAGGCTAAGCCAGCTCAGGATATAAATCAATTTTTCCGATTTTTTTGGCCGATTTTTTGCGCTTTTTAATCGGTTTTTGCGCTCGTAAGCTGTGCCCATCGACAGTCACTTCCTCGATGGAGCACACAACATGTCTCAGATTCTGGTTATTGAAAGCAGCGCCCGTAAGCAAGGTTCGGTCTCGCGTCAGCTCACCGAACAGTTTATTGCCCAGTGGCAGGCCGCCCATCCCGCTGATCAGGTCAAGGTGCGTGACCTGGCCGACAGCCCGGTACCGCACCTGGATGCCAATCTGCTCGGCGGCTGGATGACGCCCGCCGAGCAACAAAGCGAGGCCGAGCGTGCGGCGCTGGCGCTGTCCAATACCCTCGCCGATGAATTGCTGGCCGCCGATGTGCTGGTGCTGGCTGCGCCCATGTACAACTTCGCCATCCCCAGTACGCTCAAGGCCTGGCTGGACCATGTGCTGCGCGCCGGGGTGACCTTCAAGTATGGCGAACAGGGCCCGGAAGGCTTGCTGCAGGGTAAGCGCGCCTTTGTCCTGACCGCCCGTGGCGGTGTCTACGCTGGCTCCAGCCTGGATCACCAGGAGCCCTACCTGCGTCAGGCCCTGGGTTTTATTGGCATTGAGGATGTGCAGTTTATCCATGCCGAGGGGCTGAACATGGGGGGGGAATTCCATCAGCAGGGCCTGGCCAAGGCCCAGGCACAGCTGGCCGCAGTGGCCTGACTGCCCTTTCCTGTATCTTTGCTCCTTGATACGACCAGGCCTTCGGGCCTGGTTTTTTATGCCTGCCTGCCATGAAATGGGTCATAGGGGGCAGTGTGCTTCGGCTTGGTTAGGGGCTTTACAACAGGTCAGCGGCTTTGGGCGTCAAGCGTTTGGCCTTTTGCCAGCATGTGAGGCATTACTGTTCATCTTTTGTCGGCTAAACTCCACCGTCGGAGTAAACATATAGACACTGTGGGCATTCGCCTCGCATTTAAGGAGTACAGGTGGATCTCGCCACGCTTATCGGGTTGCTCGGTGCCTTTCTGGTTATCGGCTCGGCCATTGTGCTCGGTGCCTCCAGTGAGGTGTTCTTCAATGTGCCGTCGCTGTTGATCGTGGTGGTTGGCAGCCTGTTTGTGGTGCTGATGAAATTCAGTCTCAAGCAGTTTTTGGGCGCTTTGAAGGTGGCGGCAAGGGCCTTCAAATTCCGCCTGCCCAGTGTCGAGGAGTCCATTGCTGAACTGATCGAGATCGCCCAGGTGGCGCGCAAGGAAGGGGTGCTGGCGCTGGAAGAGCGGGAAATAAGCTCGCCATTTCTCGAGGCGGGTATTCGCCTGATGATCGATGGCCAGGGTCAGGACACCATCCGCAGCTTTCTGGAGAAGGAGCGCCTGCTGACCCTGGATCGCAACCGCTGGGGCGCCAAGGTCTTCAGCGCCATGGGCGACGTGGGGCCGGCCATGGGCATGATCGGCACCCTGATCGGCCTGGTGCAGATGCTCTCCAACATGGAAGATCCCAAGTCCATCGGCCCGGCCATGGCCGTGGCCCTGCTCACCACGCTGTATGGGGCGATGATGGCAACCATGCTGTGCATTCCCCTGGCGGACAAGCTCAACCTGCGCATGACCGAGGAAGCGCGCATGCAGGCGTTGTGGATCGATGCCCTGCTGGCGATCCAGGATGGCATCAACCCGCGCATCATCGAGCAGATGCTCAAGACCTACCTGCCACCGGACAAACGAGCCGCTGAAGATGGCGAGGCGGGGTAGGGCGTTATGAGCGATCTGGAAGAAGAGGCGCCTGCCGGTATTCCTGCCTGGGTGATGACCTTCGCCGACCTGATGTCGTTGCTGATGTGCTTTTTCGTGCTGCTGCTGTCCTTCTCCGAGATCGATGCCATGCGTTTCAAACAGATCGCCGGTGAGCTGGCCAAGGCCTTTGGTGTGCAGCGCGAGGTGCCGGCACTGGAGGTGCCCATGGGCACCAGCGCGGTGTTCGACAAGTTTTCCCCGGGCAAGCCCGAACCCACTCTGGTCGATCAGGTGCGCCAGCAGACCACGGAGCAGGATCCGCAGCTCGACACCCTGCGCGGAGAGACCGATGCCGAGGCCCAGGCGGCGCGCAAGGCCGAGGCGCAACTGCAGGAGAGTCGTGAGCAACTGGAGCAGATTCTTGCCCAGGAGCTACAAGCCGGGCGCATGCAGCTGCTGGAGGAAAACCGACGAATTATCCTGCGGGTCGAGGAAAAGGGTTCCTTCCCCTCCGGCTCGGCCGACCTGACCCCGGAGTTCGAAGACTTGCTGATGCGCATCTCCGATGCCCTGGTGACCATTCCCGGGGAACTGACCATCGAGGGGCATACCGACAATATCCCCATCAGCACGGCGCGCTTCAACTCCAACTGGGACCTGTCCGCCGCCAGGGCTTCTGCGGTAACCAATACCCTGCTGTTCAACCCCGAGGTCGAGCCTGCGCGCTTGAGCCTGCGCGGTTATGCCGATACCCGGCCGCGGGTGGACAACGAGACCGCGGACAATCGGGCGCTGAATCGGCGGGTGGAGATCATCATCGACCAGTCCGGTGGTGATGATCAGCACGACGAACAACTGCGCAGTCTGTTGCGCGACGGTGAGGGACTGCGACAGGAGATGGAGGTACAGCAGAACTGATCCATCACCACTGTATCTGAGCAGTACGCAGCGGCCCTGTTAAGATCGCTGCCCCTGTGGAGGTGGTAATGCGTTATCTGCTGGTCGTGACCCTGCTCTGGGCCTTTTCCTTTAGTCTGATTGGCGAGTATCTGGCCGGTCAGGTGGACAGCTATTTTGCCGTGCTCAGCCGGGTGTTGATCGCTGGCCTGCTGTTTCTGCCGCTGACCCGCTGGCGAGGCGTGCCGGGTGGTTTTGTGCGCGGCATGCTGCTGATCGGCGCGCTGCAGTTCGGCATCACCTATGTCTGCCTGTACCTGAGCTTTGCCGTGCTGACGGTGCCCGAGGTGCTGCTGTTCACCATCCTCACCCCGCTGCATGTGACCCTGATCGAGGATGCCTTCAACCGCCGCTTCAACCCCTGGGCACTGCTCGCCGCCCTGGTGGCCGTAGCGGGGGCGGCGATTATTCGCTACGACCAGATCAGCACCGAGTTCTTCCTCGGCTTCTGCCTGCTGCAACTGGCCAATGCGACCTTCGCAGCCGGTCAGGTGTTCTACAAGCACCTGCTGTTGCGTCATCCCAGCCCGGCGCCGCAGTACCAGCGCTTTGGCTATTTCTATCTGGGCGCGTTGCTGGTGGTGCTGCCGGCATTCGTTCTGCTCGGCGATGGCGAAAAACTGCCGAGCACGCCGCTGCAGTGGGGCGTGCTGGTCTGGCTCGGGGTGGTGGCCTCCGGTATTGGTCTTTACTGGTGGAACAAGGGTGCCAGCCTGGTCGATGGCGGCACCCTGGCGGTGATGAACAATGCGCTGGTGCCGGCTGGCCTGCTGGTCAATCTGCTGCTGTGGAACCGCGATGCCGATCTGCTGCGCCTGGCTCTGGGTGGTGCTGTGATCGCCGCCTCCCTGCTGCTGACCGGCCTGGGCCAGGCAGTGCGTACGCAGAAGGTGATGGGATGAACTTGTCCGGGCGGGGTGTGGCACTGTCGGTGGGGGCCTCGGCGCTGTTTGCCGTGATTCCGGCTTATGTGCATTTGCTGGCGCCCCTGGACGGCATGCAGGTATTTGCCCAGCGGGTACTCTGGTCACTGCCGGCGGTGCTGTTGATGGTCGCCCTGGCCAGCCAGTGGGCGGTGTTGGGCCAGGCCTTTAGTCGTCTGCGTAGTGAACCTCGCTTGCTGGCGGCCTTGCCCCTGGCAGCGGCGATGATGGGCATCCAGTGGGCACTGTTCGTCTGGGCGCCCCTGGCCGGGCGCATGCTGGAGGTGTCCCTGGGCTATTTTCTGTTGCCCTTGAGCATGGTGCTGGCCGGGCGCCTGTTTTATGGCGAGCGCCTGCGTCCGTTGCAGCGCCTGGCAGTGGCGGCGGCGCTGTTGGGGGTGCTGCATGAGCTGTGGCTGACCCGGGCGTTTTCCTGGGTGGTGCTGGTGATAGTCCTGGGTTACCCACCGTACTTTATGTTGCGCCGCTGGATGGCCCTGGATGCCCTGAGCGGCTTTGTGCTGGAGATGCTGGTGCTGCTGCCCCTGGCTATCTGGCTGGTACTGATGGCTGCGCCGGCGCAGTTGTTCACTCAGACGCCGCAGCTATGGTGGCTGTTGCCGGGGCTCGGCTTGCTCAGCGCCATGGCCTTTGCCGCCATGATGGCCTCCAGTCGCCTGTTGCCCCTGGGGCTGTTCGGTATTCTTAGCTATGTGGAACCGGTGCTGCTGTTTCTGGTGGCCTTGCTGTTTCTCGGCGAAGCCTTCAATGCCGAGCAATGGCTGACTTACCTGCCGATCTGGCTGGCAGTGCTGTTGGTGGGCTGGGACAGTGCGCGCCTGCTGATCAGGCAGCAGCGCAAGGGTGCCCTGATACGGGAGGTGAAGTGATGCAGGTGAATGCCGATCTGCACGAACGGGTTGTGCTCGACAGCACTGCGTTGCCCTGGTTGGCTTCACCCCTGCCAGGTGTGCAGCGCCGGCCTCTGGAGCGTTTTGCCGCTGAAAGCGGGCGCGCCACCTCCATCGTCCGCTATGCCCCGGGTTCGGCTTTTACGCCCCATGTGCATCCGGGTGGGGAGGAGATTCTGTTGCTGGACGGGGTATTCAGTGACGAGCACGGCGATTACCCGGCCGGT
>JBFHPI010000072.1:0-10685 GCA_041592855.1 Pseudomonas sp. | reverse complement strand
GTGATCGGTAATGAAGTCCGTGAACAGTTGCAGCAGAAAGAGGGCCGCCTGCCCGACTCGCTGGTGGCCTGTATCGGTGGCGGCTCCAACGCCATGGGCCTGTTCTACCCGTTCTTTAAAGATCCGTCCGTACGCCTGATCGGCGTCGAAGCGGCCGGCCACGGCATCGACACCGGCAAACATGCAGCCAGCCTGAAGGGCGGTACGCCCGGTGTCCTGCACGGTAACCGCACCTTCCTGCTGCAGAACGACGACGGCCAGATCATCGACGCCCACTCCATCTCGGCGGGCCTGGACTACCCCGGTATCGGCCCCGAGCACGCCTGGTTGCACGATATCGGCCGGGTCGAATACACCTCGGTCACCGACGACGAAGCCCTGGCGGCCTTCCACACCTGCTGTCGTCAGGAGGGCATCATCCCGGCCCTGGAAAGCGCTCATGCCCTGGCCGAAGCCTTCAAGCGTGCGCCGAACCTGCCCAGGGAGCACCTGATGGTGATCAACCTGTCCGGCCGTGGCGACAAGGATATGCAGACCGTGATGCACCACATGGGCGAACAGGAGAAACACGCATGAGCCGCCTGCAGAGCCGCTTTGCCGAGTTGAAGCAACAAGACCGCGCCGCCCTGGTGACCTTCGTGACCGCCGGCGACCCCACCTACGACGCCTCCCTGGCCATCCTCAAGGGGCTGCCCAAGGCCGGCGCCGATGTGATCGAACTGGGCATGCCCTTTACCGACCCCATGGCCGATGGCCCGGCCATCCAGCTGGCCAATATCCGTGCCCTGGAAGGCGGCCAGGACCTGGCCAAGACCCTGCAGATGGTCCGCGAATTCCGCCAGGACGAGCAGGTCACGCCGCTGGTGCTGATGGGCTACTTCAACCCGATCCACAAGTACGGCGTTGCGCGCTTTATTGCCGAAGCCAAGGAAGCGGGCGTCGACGGCCTGATCGTGGTCGACCTGCCGCCGGAGCATAATGCCGACCTCAGTGATCCGGCCCAGGCCGCGGGTATCGACTTTATCCGCCTGACCACGCCGACCACCGACGACAAGCGCCTGCCCAAGGTGCTCAATGGCAGCTCCGGTTTTGTCTATTACGTGTCGGTGGCCGGTGTCACCGGCGCCGGTTCGGCCACCCTCGAGCATGTGCAGGAAGCCGTGACCCGTCTGCGTCGGCATACCGAGCTGCCGCTGTGCATTGGTTTCGGCATCCGCACGCCCGAGCACGCCGCCACCATCGCCCGCCTGGCCGATGGCGTGGTGGTGGGCTCGGCCCTGATTGACCAGATCGCCAACGCTGCCAGCAGCGAGCAGGCGGTGGATGGTGTGCTCGGCCTGTGTGCGGCTTTGGCCGACGGGGTGCGTGGCGCCCGCGTCTAAACCAGCCCACGCGGCGGGTCGGCCTTTGGTCGTCTACCCGCCGCAGCCGGGCAAAGCCTACTAATCTGTGCAAAAGGGCAGTGCCTGATCATTGCCCGCGCAGAACCGACCCCGCTCACGGGGCAATGGAGTAGGTCCATGGATAATCAGGAAAAACCCAGCCCGTCCCTGGCGGAGCTGAGCCTCGACGATTTGATGCTCGAACCCCTTGAGGGCCAGCCCGAAGCCGCCGCGCCAGTCGAGGTGCAAGCCGCCGAACCCTGCCCCCATGCCGCCAAGTTCCAGGTTGATACCCGGGCCAAGGGCAATGATCGCCGTCAGCTGGAAGATCGGCGCAGCTCGGTGCGCTTCGAGGAGCCACGGCGCAGTGGCAAGGACAGGCGCCCGGGCAAGAACCCCTGGGCGCCTGGTGTCGATATCTGAGCCGGTGGCCTACTGTCCCTGCTGACGCCGTTCGGCCAGTTTCTGTTCGCGGTAGCTGATAGCGGCAGCCGGTACCGGAGTGACCCGGCCGGTTTCCAGATAGCGCTTGAGGCGGTTGGCATCGGCCATATGGGTGTACTTGCCGAAGGCATCCAGCACCACAAAGGCCACCTGACGATTCTTCATCTTGGTGTTCATCACCAGGCAGCGGCCGGCCTCGTTGGTAAAACCTGTCTTGCTCAGCTGGATGCTCCAGTCGGCCTTGCGCACCAGGGCGTTGGTATTGCGAAAGCCCAGGCTGTAATTGGGTTTGCGAAAACTCTGCACCTTTTCCGACTGGGTACTGAACTGCTCGATCAGCGGGTACTGCCGGGCCGCCTTGAGCAGCAATACCAGATCGCGGGCGCTGGAGCGGTTGCCGGCGGATAGCCCGGTAGGTTCGGTAAAGCGGGTGCGGCGCATGCCCAGGGCCTGGGCCTTGGCGTTCATGGCCTTGATAAAGGCGCCGTAGCCCCCGGGATGATGCTCGGCCAGGCTGTTGGCGGCGCGGTTTTCCGAGGCCATCAGGGCCAGCAGCAGCATATCGCGGCGGCTCAGTTCGCTGCCCACGCGCACCCGCGAGAATACGCCGCGCATATCCGGGTTGCTGGCGATGCGGATGGGCAGTTGCTGATCCAGCGGCTGCTTGGCGTCCAGGACGACCATGGCGGTCATCAGCTTGGTCAGCGAGGCGATGGCCACCACGGTATCGGCGTTGCGCTCGTAGAGCACCTCGCCATTGTTCAGGTCGACCAGCAGGGCGCTGCCGGCGGCCAGGTCCTGCTTGGGTGGAGGTTTACTGCTGGCATGGCTGTTCGATGCAACGACAACACAGCTGCAGATCAGCAGCAGGCTTACTATCGAATCACGGATATTCACGGAAGGCTTCGCTGGTGGGTTGAGGGGGCTGGCGACAGTGCGACAGCCCGCAAAGTATACGCCAAAGCGCCCCAGCCCTTGAATTGTCACTTGCCACGGCTATAGTGCCGAACCCCTCTATTGCTGCGAGCGCCGTCCATGTCTGCTGCCTTGCCGGATGACCAGCCACCACCGCCCGTCAGCCTGTTCCAGGCCTTTGTGTTCTGGCTCAAACTGGGCCTGATCAGCTTTGGTGGCCCGGCCGGGCAGATTGCCCTGATGCATCAGGAACTGGTGGAGAAGCGCCGCTGGCTGTCCGAGCGGCGCTTTCTGCATGCGCTCAACTACTGCATGTTGCTACCCGGTCCGGAGGCCCAGCAGCTGGCCACCTATATCGGTTGGCTGCTGCATCGCACCTGGGGCGGGGTGATGGCCGGGGTGCTGTTCGTGCTGCCTTCTCTGTTTATTCTGATCGGCCTGAGCTGGGTCTATATCGCTTATGGCGATGTGCCCCTGGTGGCCGGGATTTTCTACGGGATCAAGCCGGCGGTGACCGCCATCGTGGTGCAGGCGGCCTGGCGCATCGGCTCGCGGACTTTGAAGAACAACTGGCTGTGGGGGCTGGCGGCGGCGGCCTTTGTGGCCCTGTTTGCCTTCAACCTGCCCTTTCCGCTGATCGTGCTGGGGGCCGCGCTGCTGGGGTATCTGGGCGGCCGCCTGCTGCCGCAACAGTTCAGTCTGGGTGGAGGCCATGGCGCGGCGGGCAAGTCCTATGGCCCGGCGCTGCTGGATGATGATACGCCGCCCGCCGCGCACACCCGTTTTCGTGCTTCGCGCCTGGCCCTGCTGCTGGCGGCGGGGGCGCTGTTGTGGCTGTTGCCCATGGCCGTGCTGATGGCCCTGTATGGCTGGGAGGGTCAGCTGACCCAGATGGGCTGGTTCTTTACCAAGGCGGCGCTGCTGACCTTCGGCGGCGCCTATGCGGTGCTGCCCTATGTCTACCAGGGCGCCATCGGCCACTATGGCTGGGTGACGCCGACGCAGATGATCGACGGCCTGGCCCTGGGCGAGAGCACCCCGGGGCCGCTGATCATGGTGGTGGCCTTTGTCGCCTTTGTCGGGGCCTATATGCAGCCACTGTTCGGCGCCGAGGGGGCCTTTGCCAGTGGGGTGCTGGCGGCCTGTCTGGTCACCTGGTTCACCTTTCTGCCGTCCTTCCTGTTTATTCTGGCCGGGGGGCCGCTGGTGGAGTCGACCCACGGTGAGCTGAAATTCACCGCGCCACTGACCGGCATCACCGCCGCGGTGGTGGGGGTGATCGTTAACCTGGCGCTGTTCTTTGCCTATCACGTGCTCTGGCCCCAGGGCTTTGCCGGTAGCTTCGACTGGCCGGCGGCGCTGATCGCCCTAGTGGCGGCCGTGGCCCTGTTTGTCTTCAAGCGTGGGGTGATCGAGGTGCTGGGCGCCTGCGCCCTGGCAGGGTTGGGCTGGCAGATGCTGCAGTAGGCGGCATGCCGATGCTTTTGGGGCAAGGCTGCGCGGTGGCTGCGGATGGCAGCAGCCGGCCACAAGCCAGATGCACGTCCAGGTTCAATCCGCCAGACGGATCTGATTGCGGCCGTTGTGCTTGGCCAGGTAAAGGGCGCGGTCGGCCTGCTCCATCAGCTCACTCGGGTTTTGCCCCTGGGCGCAGGCTATGCCGGCACTGAGGCTGACACTGAATTCGCCCTGTTCACTGGTAAAGCGAATGGCGGAAAACTGCTGGCGAATCTCGTCGAGGACGCGCAATGCCTGTTCGCCGCTACAGTCCGGCAGCACCGCCATAAACTCCTCGCCGCCGTAGCGGCCCAGGCTGTCGATGCGGCGCAGGCGTTGACGCAGCAGGTTGGCCAGGGCGCGGATGACGTTATCGCCCACGGCGTGGCCGTGCGTGTCGTTGACCTGCTTGAAGTGGTCGATATCCAGCATGGCCACGCTGGCCGGCTTGCCGCTGCGTTGCGCGCGCTCCTGCTCGATGGCCACCTGCTCCTTGATATCGGCGTGCTTGAGCAGGCCGGTCAGGCTGTCGCGGGACAGGGCGTTGCTGAGCAGGCGTGCACGTTGGGCGCGGGCGAATACCGTGGCGATCAGGCTGTTGTCGGAGATGGGTTTGGTGACGAAGTCGTCGCCGGCCTTGATCAGGGCGTTCATCTGTCGGGCGATATCGGTTTCCGCCGACAGGTAGATGATCGGCACGCGCAGCCAGTCGTCATTGAAGCGCACCATCTGTGCCAGCTCGGGGCCGGAGCAGTCGGGCATATGGACGTCCAGCAGCAATACTTCCGGGTTGAACCGGGTCATGGCCTCGAACAGGTGCTGTGGATCGTTGACCACCTCCACCAGCATATCGGCACCCCTGAGGACCAGGCTGTAGCGGCTGGCGAGATCGCGGTCATCATCGACGATCAGCACCCGGTAGGGTTCGCCATTTTGCTGGGTAAAGCAACGTTCCAGGCGATTCTCCAGCTTGGCCACATCCACAGGTTTGCTGAAGAAACCCATGGCGCCAATGCGGGCGGCCTGCAGCTGGGTGCGAAAGTCTTTCTGGGTGGTGATCACCAGCAACGGCAGGGGCTCGTCCAGGCGCTTTTGCAGCGCGGCGGCATAGTCCAGGCCAGTCTGTTCATTGGCCCCCAGGTTGACGTCGACGATCAGGGCATCGGGCAGTTGTTCGCTCAGGGCCACATCCAGCTCGGCCGGGGTGAGGAAGTGCTGGGCCTGATAGCCGAAGGTATTCAGGGTCAGGCGAATGGTTTCGCCGACCTTGGCCTGGTCTTCCAGGATATAGATACGGTAGGCACTTTCATTGCGCGGGGTCTTGCTTGGCAAGGCGCTGCTCGGAGTGGTCGGGCTGGCCTTGGGCAGGCCCTGCTCATGGGTCTGGGCCAGGTGCTGCAGCTCCTGAATGAAGGACTGCAGGCCCTGCTGCTGCAGATGCAGGCTGCTCAGCCATTGCTGGGTTTGCAGCTCCAGCTCGCGGGCTCGCTGGCCCAACTCGGTGAAGCCGAAAGTGCCGGCGCTGCCGGCCAGCTTGTGCAGCTGTTCACGCAACGCGTTCAGGTGCTGCAGCTGCTCATCGGGGTTGGCGGCGCGCTGCAGGAGCTCGGCCTTGTCGGCCAGTTGCGGCAGCTCCTCGTGCAGGCGCTGGGCAAACTGCTCGCCGAGCAGTTGCAGGTGTTGTTGCAGATCCGCCAGTTGCTGCTGCCGTTTATCCATGGGCCTGGCTCCAGATGGTGCGTATCTGCGTGGCCAGCTGCATGGGGTCAAAGGGCTTGATGATTACATCGCGGGCACCCAGGCTGCGGTAGTGTTCGATTTCCTTGGGCTGCACCTTGGCGGTCATAAAGGCCACCGGGATCTGCCCGATATCCACCAGTTGGCCCAGTCGCTCCAGGGTCTGCGGCCCGTCCATGCCCGGCATCATCACATCCAGCAGGATAAAGTCGGGGGCAAAGCCCTGTACCTGATCCAGGGCCTCCTGACCACCGCTGCAGCTGAGCACCTGGAAGCCGCCCACGGCCTCCAGGGCGACCCTGGCCACGGCCTGGATCGAGGGGTCGTCCTCCACATGCAGGATGCGCTTGAGTTCAGGCATGGTCATTCTCCTTGGTCGGCAGCAGCCGGGCCAGCACGTCGAGGAAGTGTTGCTTATCGGTTCGGGATTTGGCCAGCACTGCCTGCACCTGATCGAGTTGCTCGTCGGACAGCTCCGTCGAGGACAGTACCACTACCGGAAGGCCGGGATACAGGCGATGGATATCCGCGATCAGCTCCAGGCCGTTGCCATCGGGCAGCCCCAGATCCAGCAGTACCAAGTCTAGACCGCCCTGCGCCAGATGCCGGCGGGCCTCGGCGAGGCTGGCGGCGCCGACAAAGTCGGCCAGCGTTCGGCCCTGTTCGGCGATGACCCGCTGCAGATCGGCATCATCTTCCACATGCAGCACCCGTGGTTTATCCGGTAGCCCCCGGAGGGCCTGGCGCAGGCTGCCGAGCAGGCGCTGCGGATCAATGGGCTTGTTCAGCCAGTCGATGGCCTGGAAACTGCCCTGCAGGGCCAGGCGCCCCTGTTCGCTGGCAGCGGAAATCACCAGAATTGGTATCTGGCAATAGACCGGGTCTTGCCGCAACGCCTGAATCATCTGCAGACCGTCACCATCGGGCAGACGCAAATCCAGGGTGATGGCGGCAATTTTTTCTCGGCTCAACAATTGCCGTGCCTGAGCCAGATTGTGGGCCAGCAGCACCCGATAACCGGCCCCCCGCAGCAGTAACTGCAGCAGGCGGGCGATATCCGCCTCGTCTTCCACCACCAGAATGCTCGGCAGTGGCTGAGCGGGCGCAGGCATTTGCTCAGCCGGCGCCGGCAGTTCAAACCAGAAGATACTGCCCTGGCCTTCCCGGGAGTCGAAGCCGACCCGGCCGCCCATGCGCTCGATCAGTTCCTTGCTGATGGCCAGACCCAGGCCGGTGCCTCCTTTCTGGCGCTGATCGCCACTTTCTGCCTGGGAGAATTTCTGAAAAATATGGCTGCGAAAATGTTCGGGAATGCCGCGCCCCTGGTCGCTGACGCTGACCCGCACCCTGCCGTTGCTCAGGCGACTGTGCAACCGCACCTGGCCGCCGGGCGGAGAAAACTTGATGGCGTTGGAGAGGAAGTTGGCCAGCACCTGCTGCAGGCGCAGGGCGTCGGCGCGTACCCGTACCGGCAGAGCGGGCTCGATCTGCACCTCGACCCCATGCTGGTCGGCGTAAGCCTGGTTGCCTCGCAGGGCCTCTTGCAGCTGTTGAGCCAGATCCAGATCGGCCATCTCCAGGGTCAATTTGCCTGCCACCAGCTTGTCCATATCCAGCAGGTCGTTGATCAGATGGCTGAGGCGCTGGCTGTTCTGCTGGGCGATCTGCAGCATCGAACGCATGGCCTCGGGTACCTCGCCGAAGGCGCCACCATTGACCAGGCCGAGGGAGCCGGCGATGGAGGTCAGGGGGGTGCGCAATTCATGGCTGACAGTGGAAACGAAGTCACTCTTGAGCTGTTCGATACGCTTCTGTTCACGCAGGTCCATGGCGGTGCCGCTGACCCGCAATAGCCGACCGTCTGGCCCGCTCTCCACCAGGGCGCGCAACAGTACCGGCAGGTTGTCGCCACTGCGCTGCAAGAGGCGGCACTCGCAGCTGAGCAGATGTTCCTGCTGGCCGGCAGGGGGCTGAAACTGGGCCAGCAGAGCGGGCAGGTCATCCGGGCAGACCAGTCGCTGCCAGCTGTCCAGGGGCGGCGTGGGGCCTTCCGCGGGATAGCCGAGCATCTGCCAGGCGCGGGATGAGGCAAAGAACTGCTGCCTGGCCATATCCAGGTCCCACCAGCCATCGTGGCCACCCTGCAGCACGCGATCGAGGCGCTCGGCGCTCAGGCTCAGCTCCTCTTCACGCTGACGCAACTGGGCGGTCATGCTGAGGGCCAGACTTTGCGCCTGTTGTTGTCCCATGGCCAGGCTGCGTACCAAAAAGAACAGCAGCCAACTGATGGTGCCCCCCATCAGCAACAGGCTGACCTGCCCCTGCTGAAAGCTGGCGAAAAAGCCGGGCTGGGCATGGAAGGCTACCGTCCAGGTCTGGCCGAACAGTTGCAGCTGCGACTGACGGTGCGGCAGTGCCTGCGGGTTGAGGCCATCGCGACTGAGGAACAGCAACTGCGCAGGATCGGCCGTGGGGCCAGAGAAAATGGCGAAGTCTATTTCCAGTTGGGAGCCGTCCAGGATGCCGGCCATCAGGTCATTGACCCGATAGGGGCTGTAGACGAACCCGCGCAGGGCTTCCAAGCGCTCCAGGACGGTGTTGGTCGGGCGCCCCTGGTGATAGATGGGGATGTACATGAGCAGGCCGGCCTGTACCGGACCATGGGTCTCCTGTAACAGGGTGACCCTGTCGGTCAAGCGGGCTTTACCGCTGCGCGCAGCCTTGAGCATGGCGGACCGGCGCACCGGCTCGGAATACATGTCGTAGCCAAAGGCGGCCAGGTTGCGCCCGCTGAACGGCTCCAGATACAGAATCGAGGTATACAGGTCGCGCTCACCACGCGGATGCACGGCGAAGTTGAGAAAGCCCTCCTTGCGTATCGCGGCTTCGAAGGCGGCAAGCTCCTGCGGCACAATGACCTGGCTGTAGCCCACACCCTGGATTCCGGGGTAGTTGGTGGCCAGATCCAGGCGCTTGACATAGCGTCGCCATTCTTCACGGGTAACCTGCTCACTGGCCTCGAACAGGCCGGCCGTCCCCAGAAGGATCTGTCGCTGGTTACCCATGCGTTTTTCGATGGCTGCCAGAATCTCCTGGCTCAGCCGGCTAAAGTGCAGTTCGGCAGCCGCCTGCTGCGCCAGACGCAGGTTGTGCCAGGCATACAGGGTTGCCAAGAGGCTGAACAGAAGCACCAGCAGGGGCATCAGACGAGGGCGCCGCGCCAGGCTTTGCAGCGCTTCTTGCAGGGGTTTCATGCTCAGTTCACCTCCCTGTACAAGGGCAGTTCAATCCAGAAGGTGCTGCCTTGCCCCGCGACGGAGTCGAAGCCGATACGTCCACCCATCTGTTCAATCAGCTCCTTGCTGATGGCCAGGCCCAGGCCGGTTCCGCCCTTGCGCCGGCTATCGCTGGCATCGGCCTGAGCAAATTTTTCGAAAATGCGCCCGGTAAATTCCGCTGATATGCCGGGTCCCTGGTCATGCACCCGAATGCGCACACGTTCGTCCTGCACTTCACTGTCCAGCCTGACCTCGCCCTGAGGAGGGGAGAACTTAAGGGCATTGGACAGCAGGTTGCTCAGCACCTGCTGCAGGCGGAAGGGGTCGGCCAGCACCTGCACCGCCTCGCTCGGGCTGCGCAACAGGCCAATACCCTGTTGCTGGGCGAAGCCCTGATGACTGAGGCTGCACTCGTCAAGCAAGGCTTCTAACCCCAAGGGCTGCAGATTGAACGTCATCTTGCCGGCGATCAACTTGTCCATGTCCAGCAGGTCATCAATCAACTGACGCAGGCGCAGGCTGTTCTGTTCGGCAATTTTCAGCATCTGGGCCATGGTTTCGGGGACGTCACCCAATGCGCCGCCATTGATCAGGCCCAGGGAGCCGGTAATGGAGGTCAGCGGGGTACGTAGTTCATGGCTGACGGTGGAGACGAATTCGCTCTTGAGTCGCTCCATCTGCTTGCGGGCACTGATGTCGTTGATAAACCCGTGCCACAGCACGCTGCCGTCGCGACGACGCTGGGGCGTGGCCCGGCCCTCGACCCAGATCAGGCCCTTGTGCGGATGCATGACCCGATACTCCTGATGCCACAGGCTGAGGCGGCTGGCCGACTCGGCGATGCCTTCTTGCACCCGCGCCAGGTCATCGGGATGAATGGCCTTAAACACCTGGCGGGTATCCCTGGCCACTGCTGCGGGGCTCAGGCCATAGATGTCTTCAACACCCTGGCTGGCATAAGGAAAGTGGCTGCTGCCATCGGCATCGAGCTGAAACTGATAGACCATGCCTGGCAGGTGTTCGGCAATTTTCTGCAGGCGCTGCAGGGCTTCTTCGCGGTAGCTCAGGTCATGGGCGATGCACAGGTAGCCAAGGGGAGGCTGCTCTTCCAGGCTGATCGGCGTCAACGTCATCAGCACGGGGACAAGGTGCCCGTCACAGTGGCGTAATTGCACTTCATGGACCTGGCCCAGGCCTTCCGCCTGGGCCAGGGGTGTGCGCAGCGAGTCCTCGGGCAGCCGGCTTAAGGTGCTGGTCAGGAGCTGCTCAAGGGGTTGCTGCTGCAGCTGCGCCGGCCGGTAGCCCAGCAGTGCGGAAACTCCCGGGCTGGCCTGCTGGATCAGACCGTCCAGGTCAGTGACCAGCACGGCGGCACCGGCGCTGCGGAACATGGCTTTGTGCAGGGCTGCCTGTTCGTCCTGGTGACGGGCCT
>JBFHPI010000071.1:0-10776 GCA_041592855.1 Pseudomonas sp. | reverse complement strand
CCTGCCAGGGCAACGGCAGTGCTCCCGATTTGTAAGCCAGCCCCACCGAGCCGGCCTGGGCGGCCAGCACCAGGATACGAATCAGGGTCAGACGCCAGAGGTTCTGCCGGCTGGCCGAGAGTAACTGCACGGGTGCGAGCATAGACACTCCATAAAGCGCGTGAACCGGGCGGCCGAAGTATAACCAACACCCCGCCTGTGCTACTGCGGCAACACGCCGCAGGAGATTTCACCCAGCGGCTGCCTGCGCGCATAATTGCCACCATGACCTTCAACCTGCTCAACCCCTGCCAGTATCAGGAAGAGATTCGCAAGAGCCGTTTCCTCGCCCTGGCCGCTCCCGTCGACGCCCCCGCCGCCGCCCAGGCCTTTATCCAGGCCCATAGCGACGGCTCGGCCTCACACAACTGCTGGGCCTGGAAGGTCGGCGCCCAGTACCGCTTCAGCGACGACGGCGAGCCCGGCGGCACCGCTGGCCGACCGATCCTCGCCGCGATTGAAGGCCAGGGTTTCGATCAGGTAGTGGTGCTGGTAATCCGCTGGTACGGCGGTATTCAGCTCGGCACCGGCGGCCTGGCCCGGGCCTATGGCGGCAGCGCGGCCAAATGCCTGCAGGCCGGCCAGGCGGTGGAGCAGGTGCTGCGCAGCCGCTGCCAATTGCATTGCAGCTTTGCCGAGCTGCCCCTGCTCAAGACGCGCCTGGATGAGCTGCAGGCGCTGCTGGAAAACGAAACCTTCGACGCCGCCGGCGCCCTGCTGCAACTGGCCCTGCCAGAGGCCCAAATGCCTGCGCTGGAACAGTGGCTGGCCAACCTCAGCCGTGGGCGCAGCCAGGTGCAGCGCCTGTAGAACCCGCCCGAGCGTTTACACTGCAGGACATCAACAAGGAGCACGCCGCTATGTACGACTGGATCAATGCCCTGCCCAAGGCCGAACTGCACCTGCACCTGGAAGGTTCCCTGGAGCCCGAACTGCTGTTTGCCCTGGCCGAGCGCAACAAGATCAAGCTGCCCTGGAATGATGTGGAGACCCTGCGCAGCGCCTATGCCTTCAACAACCTGCAGGAGTTTCTCGACCTCTATTACCAGGGTGCGGACGTGCTGCGCACCGAGCAGGACTTCTACGACCTGACCTGGGCCTATCTGCGCAAATGCAAGGAACAGGGGGTGGTGCACACCGAGCCCTTCTTCGACCCGCAAACCCACACCGAGCGCGGCATTCCCTTCGAGGTGGTACTGCGCGGGATTCAGCAGGCCCTGGTCGATGGCGAGAAGCAGCTGGGTATCAGCCATGGCCTGATCCTCAGCTTTCTGCGCCACCTGTCCGAGGAAGACGCCTTCGCCACCCTGGAACAGGCCATGCCCTTTCGCGATGCCTTTATCGCCGTGGGCCTGGACAGCTCGGAGCTGGGCCACCCGCCGAGCAAGTTTGAGCGGGTGTTTGCCAAGGCCCGCAGCGAAGGCCTGCATGCCGTGGCCCACGCCGGCGAGGAAGGCCCACCCGAATATATCTGGGAGGCCCTGGACCTGCTCAAGGTCAAACGCATCGACCACGGCGTGCGCGCCATCGAGGATGAACGGCTGATGCAGCGGATTATCGATGAGCAGATCCCCCTGACCGTCTGCCCGCTGTCCAATATCAAGCTGCGGGTGTTCGACGATATGCGCCAGCACAACATCCTTCAGATGCTTGAAAGCGGGGTGAAGGTGACGGTGAACTCGGACGACCCGGCCTACTTCGGCGGCTATGTCGGGGAAAACTTCGCCGCCCTGCACGACAGCTTGGGCATGACCGAGGCACAGGCCAAACGCCTGGCGCAGAACAGCCTGGAGGCGCGGCTGGTTTAATCGAATAAAGGCACCTGGCACGCCCGCGAGCGAGATTGCTCGCGGACACAGCCTCAAGCCTCTCAGTGCTGATGATGCTCCACCACCGGGGCTTCCTTCTCCACCGCCACGTCCACTTCAACCGCGCCGGCCTTTTCAAAGGTCAGGGTCAGCGGGAAGCGCTCACCCTCCCTGGCTTGCTGCTGCAGGTTGAACAGCATGACGTGATAACCCATGGGCTCGAACCGAACCTCGCCGCCGGCGGGAACCGCCACGCTCTGCACCTGCTGCATCTTCATCAGGCCATCGGCGTGGATGTGCTCATGCAGCTCGGCCTTGCCGGCATGGGGCGTGGTGACGCTGAGCAGGCGATCCGACTCTGCGCCTTTGTTGTGCAGCACAAAGTATGCGGCCGCCGTCGGCGCTACCGGCGGCATTGCCCGCGACCAGGGATGTTCGATATGCAGCTGACCTGCGCTGTAGTCATGGGCCAGGGCGAAAAGGCTCGGGCTTAGCAGAGAGGCAATCAGCAGGGTTTTCTTCAACATCAGCAAACTCCATCTTGAGGTGGACGCAGTGTCCGGGTTTACAGTCGATTAATTCAATATGCCGCACGGGTTTTACCTAACAGGCTCAGCCCCACCAGCGCCAGCAACATATGGGCCAGCGCGGCCAGGCCCAGGGCCAGGTGCTTGTAGCCATTGCCCAATCCCGCAAGAAACTCCCACTTGTGCAGGTAGGCGAAGGTCCAGCCTTCGGTGCGATCGGCGTCCTGCACGCGACTGGCCAGGGCACCGTCCAGTGGGTCGACAAACAGCGCGGTTTTGCGCGCATCGGTGTAGTTGGCCTTGAACACCGGCAGGCGTTTAAAGACGAAACCGTATTCGTGATCGAAGCTGTGCTGCAGCGTGAGCGTTTGCGCCTCACCCAGCCCCAGAGTCTGGGCGTAATGATCGAGGCGCTGCTGGGCATACCGGCGCGGCGTGTCATGGCCCAGTTCACGGCCCTGAGCATCCAGATAATGCAGGCTGGGCATGCTGGCAAACTGCTGCCCCTGGGCACGCCAGATCGGTTTGCCGTCGAGTTCAAGCAGGCTGAGTATAAACAGCTCCTCACCGGCCAACAGCCAGTCGGCAGAAGGCGCACGATCCAACTCGGCCACCGCAAAACTCGGCACAAAGGGCGCTGGCCAAGGCTCGGCGCCCTGCTTGTGCAACAGGTGCCAGGCGCCGCTGCTGGCAAAGCTCAGGGTCGCCAAGGCCAGGCCCAGCCCGCACCAGCCATGCAGCCGCCGGTTGAAGGTGTGGGCACGCCGACGGGCAATGAAAAGCATCACACCGAACAGCACCGCCGAGACAATCGAAGCCAGCAGCACCAGCATCAATACGGGGCGCAGCGGCCCGGCGGCATCCAGCCAGCGGAAGCTGTGCAACGTCTGGAAGAACGCGCTGAACCAGGCCTTGCGTTCATCGACCAGGGTGCCGAGACGGTCGTGGAACAGATCGACATAAACACGCAACTGGTCGTCACGCTGGGTGTCGACCCGTGCCACCGGCAGCAGGCGGTTGATAAAGGCATATTCGCTGGTGAAGTGCTCGAGGCTGCCGGCGTAGGCCAGCGGTTCATCGCGGCCCAGGTAATGCCGCGCCAGGCTTTCGGCATGGGCACCGGCCAGCTCAACAGCCTGACCACTGCGCGCATGCCAGTAGCGCGGCTGCAGTTCACCGGCCAGACGCGCCTGGTAGTAGGGCTCAGCGGCCAGCACCAGCAGGCGCAAGCCCTGCACCTGGGTGACCCCAGCAGCCCCCAGCACCTGCGCGGGGCTACGCAGGTGATCCAGCGGCAACACCTGCTGCGGCGTGGCCATGGTCGGCGGGCGCGGCTGCAGGTAGCCCATCAGTGGGTGCAGCATGCCGCTGCCCGCCCAGCTGAAAATACCCAGGCAGGCCAGCAGTGCCAGGCGCCTGTGCCACGGCATCAGCCGCAGCAGGCGTTGGCGCCAGGTCAGGCGCGGCAGCTCATGTGTTTGCAGGGCCGCCGTCACAGCTTCCACTCCAGACCGACATACAGGCTACGGCCGTCCCCAGGCATAAACAACGCGGCGTCCTGGCCCCGGGCATTGGCCACAACCCCGGTGGTGGCGACATAGGTCTTGTCAGAGAGGTTGCGCCCTTCGACAAAGAAGCCCAGGCCTTCACGTGGGCGATAACCGCCCTTCAGCCCCCAGATCGCATAGGCTTCGGCATACAGCGACTCGGCATGGTCGGCGGCGTAATGCACCGGCACCCACTCCAGCGTCGGCCCGGCGTACCAGCCCCCCCGTTGCCACAGGGCCTCGCCCTTGAGGAACTGGCTCGGCACCCCGGCAATACGGTTGTTGCCGTAGGCCGGGTCGTGGTCGAAGCGGAAGTCATTGAGCAGGTACTGCCCGCGCAACACCAGCTCGCCCAACTGCCAGGCGCCACCGAACTCGATGCCCTGGTGCACGGTGCGGTCAGCGTTGGTGGTGACCACCTGAGTCGGGTTGAGCGGGTTGACGTAGCCCAGCAACTCATCACGAATCTCGCTGCGGTACAGCGCCAGGTCCAGGTCCAGATTGCCCTGCTTGAAGCGCATACCGGCCTCCAGGGTGGTGGCCTTCTGCGCCTCGTTCTCACGGACGATGGCGCCCCCGGTCAGCTCACTGAAGGTTGGCGGCTCGTAGCTCTGGCTGAGGTTGGCAAACAGCTGCACGCCCTCTGCCAGGTCATGGCGCAGACCGATACGGCCGATGCGTGCGCTGTAGCTCTTGCTGAAGGCGTCATCACGAAACCCAGTCGGTATGCCGACAAAATTGAAGCTGCTTTTCAGCTTGTCATCGATATCGCGCTCGCTGTGCAGCCAGGTCAGGCCACCGATCAGCGCCCAGTCTTCGGCCAGCGGCACCTCCAGTTCGGTAAAGGCATTCAGGCTGCGTGCAGTCTGCACCTGACGGTCGACCTGGTTGCCGCGTTTACCGGCGACATTGACATGGTTTGTCGTGTGGTTGCGGCCCTGCAGCGCCTCCACGCCGCCACTCCAGCGCCAGCCATCGCTGTTCTGCCATTTGTGGGTCAGGCGCATACCGACGTCTTCGCTGTCGACTTCCAGCACCTGGAAGATCGGGTGCCACAACAACTTTTCACTGTAGAAGCTGGACAGCTGCAGGCTGTGTCCGCCGTCCAGTTGCAGGGTGGTTAGATTAGCGACGCGGTTGAGGGTGAAATCACGCTTGTAATGGCCGGTGACCGAGCCGGCATTGGCCTGCTCGGGGTTACGCCGCAGCTGCGCCTTGGTCAGGCTGCCGGGGATTTCCGAATCGGTTTCCACATGGCTGATATAGAAGCGGGTCGACAGTCGCTCGTTGATGCGCCCGCCGATATTGGCGAAAGAGCGCTGGTTCTCCTGGCGCGCGTGATCGCGGAAACCGTCCTGGGAATAGTCGGAGAAACTCAGGTAGGCATCCCAGTCGCCAAAGTCTTCGGTCACGGCAGCGAAGATGCGCTGGTAGCCGAAGCTGCCGGCCTCGGTGCGCAACTGCAGCGTTGGCGCAGTCTTACCGGTGGGCGTGACAAAGTTGATCGCCCCGCCCAGGTTGGCGGCGCCGTAACGCCAGGCGTTGGCACCACGCATGACCTCAATATGGTCCAGGGCAATCGGCTCGATGCTCTGAAAATCCCCACTGCCGTCAGCCAGGTTCAGCGGCGCACCGTCCTGCAGCAGCAGAATGCCGCGTTGGTGAAAGGTGCGCTGCAGGCCCGAGCCCCGGATCGACAGACGCGACTCCTCGGCACCCGAACGCGACTGGATATACACGCCAGTGGCCTGACCCAGGGCATCCTGCGGTGAGCTGGCGCGGCCGGTCTTGTAGGTCTCGGCATCCACCACGCTGGCGCCACCGGGAATCCGCGCAAATACGGCACGCTTCTCGGCGATCGTCGGCGCAGTGGTATCGGGCTTCGGCTGATGCGGCCGGGCGGCGGCCACCACCCTTGGCGGTGAGCTCGGGATGGACCGGGTAATGATCAGCGGGGCCACTTGGGTAGCGGCGTCATCGGCCAACACGGGTGAGCTCAAGCACACAGCAACGCACAGCGGCGCCAGACGAAATGGAACAGGCAGACGCAAGCGGCCTGGAATACGGGCACAGTTTATTGGGGACATGGTGCTTCCAAGATCGAAACAGTCAGAGCACCAGCAACCTCAACGGTTGCTGGCGCATGTGCGCAGCAATAACGATCAGGAAAGCAGGGGTGGTGCGCGAGGATTGGCCGAAGGCCAGAGGTGGCGGACGGGGCCGGAAGTAGCGAAGAAACCCGCCAGCGGCGCGCGGTTTGCCGCCAGCAAACCCAGCAACCCGAAAAAGGCCGCCAGAATAATCGCGCTAAACAGACTGCTCAGGCTACAGCCGCCGCCGGTAGCCGGGTTGGGTGCCACAACACCGGAGCCATCCAGATCAGCCCCGGCACCGAAGTTGCCGGCAAAAGAGCAGAACTGGCTGTCCAGGCCACTGAGTTGCAAGCCCGCCATCTGCCCGTGACCGATACTGCAGGCGAACGCACTGAACAGCACACTGAAATACAGCAGCCAGGCGATCAGGCGACGATGGGCGATAGTAGGCTTCATGGCTGGCGACTCTAGCAGGCCGTTTGCGCTGGCGCCAATGCCCCAGGTCAATCCCTGATGTCGCACCCAGGCACACTGAAATGCAGACGCAGCAGGCTGAACTATGCTGAACAAGCCTGCGCGGCGGCCCTCAAGGCGCCCCGCCCATACTGCGGATGGTGGTAAGGATGCAGCCAGAATTGAAAGCGCCCCTGCGGCTGGCGGGCGCCTATGTACTGTTCAGCAGCGCCTGGATTCTGGGCAGTGATTCGCTGCTCAAGCAGCTGGTCCGCGATGCCGAACAAATGACCGACCTGCAAACCGCCAAGGGCCTGGTCTTTATCCTGCTCAGCAGTTTGCTGATCTTCGCCATCGCCTACCGCGACCTCCAGACCCAGCAGCAATTGCTGGATCAGCTGCTGCGCAAGGGCCGGCAGATGCAACAGAGCCTGCGCAATGCCGCCCTCGCTCACTGGGAATACGACGACGGCTTCCACTGGAGCGAGGAAGCCCTGGCCCTTCTGCGCCAGCCAAGCCACCACGGACAGAGCGACCTGCAACAACTGCTGGGCTGGCTGCACCCCGGCGAACGCCCGGCCGTACAGCGAGCCATGCAGGCGCTGATCTTCAGGCAGGAAGCCCTGGCCATCAGCGCCCGCCTGCACCAGCCGCAGCAGGCACAGACCATCTGGCTGATGCTGCGCGCCGAAGTAGACGAGCAGGGCAAGATCCTAGGCACCCTGCAGGACATCAGCGCCCAGAAACGCGACGAAAGCGCCCTGCGCGAGAGCGAGCAGCGTTTCCGCCAGCTGTTCGAGCAGACCCCACGCATCGCCGTGCAGGGCTATGACCGCGAGCGCCGGGTGATCTACTGGAACCAGGCCAGCAGCCAGCTGTACGGCTATAGCCTGCAAGAGGTGATGGGCAAGCGCCTGGAGGAACTGATTGTGCCGCCCGCAGACAGGCGCAAGGTAGCGGATGCCATCAATCGCTGGCAGTTGGGTGGTCCACCCATCCCCGCCGCGGAAATCGAGCTGCAGCGCAAGGATGGCAGCCCGGTGTGGGTGTTCTCCAGCCACCTGATGCTGCGCAACAGCCTCGAGCAACTGGAGCTGTACTGCGTGGACATCGACCTCAGTCAGCAAAAGCAGATCGACAGCCAGTTGCACCTGAGCGAAACCCGTTACCGCGAGCTGGTGGAGCATCTTGGGGATGCCATCTTTATGACCGATGACGAGGGCCAGCTGAACTTCCTCAATCCAGCCTGGACCCGCATCACCGGTTACCCGCCCCATGCCAGCCTGGGGCAACCCCTGAGCCGATTTATCCCCGAGATCGAGCAGGCGCCGCTGAGCCTGTACCTGCAGGAGCTGACCGAGGGTACGCGCGAGAGCCTGCGCCACGAGGCCTATCTACTAAACCCCCATGGCCAGCTGCGCCGGATCGAACTGCACCTGCAACACACCGAGGCCGGACATGGCCTGCGCGGCAGCCTGCGCGACATTCACGAGCGTTATCAGGCCCAGCAACTGCAGCAGGCACGCAATGCGGTGCTGGACAAGCTGTTGGGACGCCACCCGCTGGAGCAGATTCTGGAGAGCATCAGCCAGCGCCTGGAGGCCCTCAACCCACAGATGCTGGTGTCCATCATATTGCTCGACGCACAGCAGGGCATGTATGTGGGCGCGGCCCCCAGCCTGCCGGCAGACTTCTGTCAGGCCGTGACGGGGATTCGCGCCGCGCCCCAGGTTGGCTCCTGCGGCCACGCCATCAGCACCGGCGAACTGGTGATCGCCGAGGATATCGACCAGCACCCCTATTGGCAGGACTATCTGGAGCTGACCCGCACCGCCGGGCTAAGGGCCTGCTGGTCGCTACCCTTCAAGGATGATCGCGGCCAGGTACTCGGCACCTTTGGCATTTACGGCCGCCAGCCCGGCCGCCCCGACCCGGCCGATATTGCCCTGGTCACCGAGTTCACCCGTCTGGCGGGCCTGGCGGTGCGCATGCAGCGCAGCCGACCAACGGCTGACCATCAGTCGCCGACTTGACGTAAATCAGGGAATAGCCACCTGACGGGTCTAGACTGAGCCTTCAACTTCACGGAGGCGCGCCCTATGAAGCTTTCCCTTGAGCCCATCGACAAGCCCACTGGCCGTTGCTGGCAGGTACGCCTGGATCAACATTGCGTCAGCTTTCGCAGCGAAACCGAAGCCAGGCAGTTTATTGCTACCTTGCAGGCGCGCCTGCAGGCCCCTCATCCGCTTCCGCGGTGCAGCCTAAGAGCGGCCAGTTAGCAGGCGCCGCTCGGCCCGCCGGGTGAACAGCGAAAAAACCAGGGACAGGCAGCCACAGGCGAAAATCACCCAGGCCAGCGGCTGCGCCGTGCCGTCATGCAGCCAGGCCACCAGGGCCGCCGCGCTTGCCGCAATGGCAAACTGCAGACTGCCCAGCAGGGCCGAGGCACTCCCGGCGCGCTGGCCCTGACCCGCCATGGCGCTGGCCGAGGCGTTGGGCATCAGGATACCCAGGCAGGCAATGCAGCCGAACAAGGGGATCAGCAAGGGCCACAGCGCCGCCGGCTGAGCCCGGGCCACCAGTAGCAGGGCCAGGGCGCTGAGCAGGTAGAACCCCACCGCACGGTGCAGCCAGTAGGCCGGACCGTGGCGCGCCACCAGCCAGGCATTGAGCTGGGCCACCAGAATAAAACCCAGGGCATTGCTGCCGAACAGCCAGCCATAGTGCTCGGCCGGCACCCCGTACAGCTCGATAAAGATAAAGGGCGAGCCGGCGATATAGGCGAACATCCCGGCGATGGCGAAACCGCCGCTCAGGGCATAGCCCAGGTAGGGGCCGTCGGCAAATAGCCGCCGATACTGCCCCAGCGCCCCGCGCAGAGGCGCCGC
Source organism: Pseudomonas sp. (assembly GCA_041592855.1). GTDB lineage: Bacteria > Pseudomonadota > Gammaproteobacteria > Pseudomonadales > Pseudomonadaceae > Aquipseudomonas. The sequence goes on along the minus strand of JBFHPI010000071.1, from coordinate 1,421 downwards.
CGGGGCGTTACGCGCCAGGGTTTCCGGCAACCACAGGGCCACTGCCAGCAGGCACAGCAGGCCGAACAGGGCGAGCACGACGAAGATCGACGGCCAACCCAGGGTCTTCAACAACAGACCGCCGGCCAGCGGCGCGAGAATCGGCGCCAGGCCCATCACCAGCATCAGCTGGGAGAACACCTTGGCCGAGTTGATCGGGTCGCACAGGTCACGCACCACCGCCCGCGACACCACCATCCCCGCGCAACCGCCCAGGGCCTGGATAAAGCGCCCGGCAATCAGCCACTCCAGGCTCGGCGCCAGGGCGCAGAGCAAGGAGGCCAGGGTGAATAGCAGCACCCCGGCCAGCAACGGCGTGCGCCGACCAAAGCGGTCGGCCAACGGGCCGTAGATCAGTTGGCCGATGGCCAGACCAATAAAGTAGACCGCCAGGGACAGCTGCACCTGCTCCACATCGGTGGCGAACTGCCGGGCCAGCGCCGGAAAGCTCGGCAGGTACATATCGATGGCCAGCGGGCCAAAGGCACTGAGGGCACCGAGAATCAGAAGAATGCGTAAGGTCATGGCGGCTTAATGGTTCGGGTCGTCCGGTAGGGTGCGCCGTGCACACCGATTATTGGCCAAGGCACGCACCGCGCACCCTACCTCTTCTTTGCGCTCAACCTCGAAGCCAGGGACTCCACCAACAGGTAGAACATCGGAATCAGGAAGATCGCCAGGAAGGTGGCCGCCAGCATGCCGCCGATCACCCCGGTACCAATCGAATGGCGACTGGCCGAGCCGGCGCCACTGCTGATGGCCAGGGGCACCACGCCGAGGATAAAGGCCAGCGAGGTCATGATGATCGGACGAAAGCGCAGGCGCGCGGCTTCCAGGGCGGCCTCGAAGAGGCCCATGCCCTGCTGCCGTGCCAGCACGGCAAACTCGACGATAAGGATGGCGTTCTTCGCTGCCAGGCCGATCAGGGTCACCAGGCCGACCTGGAAGTACAGGTCGTTCTCGATACCGCGCAGCCACACCGCCAGGATCGCGCCGAACACGGCAAAGGGCACGGCCGTGACCACCGCCAGAGGCAGGGTCCAACGCTCGTACTGGGCGGCCAGGATCAGGAACACCATGATCAGGCCAAAGATAAAGGCATTGCTGCCCGAACCCTGGGTGGCGATTTCCTGGTAGGCCGAACCGGTCCAGCCGATGCTGTAGTCGCTGCCCAGCACCTCGGCCGCCACCTCCTGTACCGCCACCAGGGCCTGGCCGGAACTATAGCCGGGGGCCGGGCCACCGAGGATCTTCGCCGCCGGGTAGACGTTGAAGCGGGCATAGGTGTCCGGCCCGAGAATCCGCTCGACCCTTACCAGGCTGGACAGGGACACCAGCTCGCCACTGGCCGAGCGCACATAGACCTGGGACAGATCCTCCGG
>JBFHPI010000070.1:0-10787 GCA_041592855.1 Pseudomonas sp. | reverse complement strand
ATCCCGGTGCTGAGCTACCTCTTTCTGCGCGGCAAGTGCTACAGCTGCAAGAGCCCTATCAGCCTGCGCTACCCGTTGGTGGAACTGGCCTGCGGGCTGCTGTCGGCCTATGTGGTCTGGCACTTTGGCTTTACCTGGCAGGGCGGCGCCATGCTGCTGCTGACCTCGGGCCTGCTGGCCATGAGCCTGATCGATGCCGACCACCAGCTGCTGCCCGATGCCCTGGTGCTGCCACTGCTGTGGCTGGGTTTGATCATCAACAGCGTTGGTCTGTTTGCCAGCCTGGAAGACGCCCTGTGGGGCGCAGTGGCGGGATACCTGAGCCTGTGGTCGGTGTACTGGCTGTTCAAGCTGATTACCGGCAAGGAAGGCATGGGCTATGGCGACTTCAAACTGCTGGCCATGCTCGGCGCCTGGGGCGGCTGGCAGGTGCTGCCGCTGACCATTCTGCTGTCTTCTCTGGTGGGCGCGGTATTGGGGATCATCATGCTGCGCCTGCGCAACAGCGATACCAGCACTCCTATCCCCTTCGGCCCCTACCTGGCCATTGCCGGCTGGATTGCGTTGCTCTGGGGTGAGCAGATTACTGCGGGTTATCTGCAGGTTGTAGGGTTTCGCTAGGGAAGTTTAAAAGGCCACTTGCCGTCACTCCCACACAGGCGGGAGCCCAGGAGCTACGCTGCTCTGGATTGGCAATGAGTCGATCGTCGGGTGCGCCGTGCGCACCAATATTACTGCGCCCAGGCGGTGCGCACGGCGCACCCTACGGCAACATCCACGATCGGCTTAACCACCTTACTTGCGCCCACCCTTGGGTTTGCCGCCAAAGCTCGGCACCTTGCGCACTGCTTTGACAGCGGGCGCGGCAGGCTCGTCGGTTTCCAGCCAGCGGCCCAGGCTGCCGCCCTTGCCGCCGCCCACTACTTTGGGCTTCTTCGGTTTTTTCGGTTTCTTCACCACCAGACCGCCGGCCACTGTCTGCGGTACGCGGTGATCGGGGATAAAGTCGGGCTCATCGACTCGGGATAAAACCTGCTGGATAAGTGCTTCAATCGCCGACAGCAGCTGCACCTCGTCGGCACACACCAGCGACACCGCTTGCCCCGTCGCCCCCGCCCGCCCGGTACGGCCGATACGATGCACATAGTCTTCGGCGACTATGGGCAGATCGAAGTTGACCACCAGGGGCATGTCGTCGATGTCCAGGCCGCGGGCCGCCACATCGGTGGCTACCAGCACCTTGATCTCACCATCTTTGAAGCGCTGCAGCGCGCGCAGGCGAGTCGCCTGGGGCTTGTCACCATGGATGGCATCGGCACTGATGCCGTGCTGTTGCAGATAGGCCTCCAGCTCGTCCACACCCTTGCGGGTTTTCACGAACACCAGTACCTGGCTCCACTTTTTGCGCTGGTAGAGATGCAGAAACAGCTCGCTCTTGCGCTTTTTATCCACCGGCACCAGCCACTGCTTGACCGTGTTGGCCGCGGCATTGCGCGGGCTGACCTCTATGGACAGCGGGTCGCGCAGCATCAGCCGGGCCATGCCGCGGATGGCCTCGGAGAAGGTGGCGGAAAACAGCAGGGTCTGGCGCTTTTTCGGCAGGGCGCAGAACAGCTCATCCAGTTCCTTGGAGAAGCCCAGGTCGAGCATACGGTCGGCCTCATCCAGCACCAGTATCAGCAACTGGTTGAACTTGACTGCATTCTGCCGGTACAGATCGAGCAGCCGCCCCGGTGTGGCCACCAGCACATCCAGGCCCTTGCGCAGTTTCATCATCTGCGGGTTGATGCTGACCCCGCCATACACCGCGTAGCTGCGCAGGGGCAGGTGCTGACCATAGGTCTGGATACTCTGCTGCACCTGCTCGGCCAGCTCGCGGGTCGGTACCAGCACCAGGGCGCGCACCGAGTTGCTGGCCACCTGGGGGCCTTCCAGCATCAGGCGCTGCAACAGCGGCAGGGCAAAGCCCGCGGTCTTGCCGGTGCCGGTCTGCGCGGCGGCCATCAGGTCGCGCCCCTTAAGGATCGGGCCGATGGCCTGGCTCTGTACCGCAGTGGGCGTCTTGTAGTCGAGGCTATCGAGGGTGCGCAGCAGAGGCTCGATCAGGCCGAGGGAGGCAAAAGTCATAGGGATTACCGCAAGAAACCAGGAGTCGATGACGCACAGTTTATCCTGCCTTGCAGCGCAGCGCCTTTCAGTTGCAGGCTGCTCAGGATTGAGCCGCGTTCTTCTCCAGCGGTTCGAGCTGCGCCCACAAGGCTGCGGCTTCCTCGCTGAGCATGGCGTAACTGCGGATATCGCCATTGCGCTGGGCCTGCATGGCTTCTTCAAGCTTGGCGCTGTATTGCTTGCGCAGGGTTTTCAGCGGGTCGCGTTTGAACCAATTGAACATGCTGTATGCCTCATCGATCACGCCAGGATAGGCGCCAGGGCAGCTTAAGGCATGGATTCGGGCAGAGCAGAGCGCAGATGTAACAAGGCAATAAATCAGCCGCGCGGCTGGCTGCGTATTTTTTCCAGGGCCAGGCTCATCTTGGCTGCCGGCACTTTCTGCAGGCTGCAGAGCAAATCATGGCTGACCTCGGCGATACCATGACGCTCGCGCAGCAGGCTGACCATAAAGCAGGTCAGGTTGGCGGCCATTTGCGCATCGGCCAGGGCGCGGTGGGCTTGCCCCGTGCTGGGCAGGCCGAGCCACTGATTAAGGCTGCCCAGCTTATGGCTGGGTGCCTGCGGCAGCAGGCGCCGCGCCAGCAGTAACGAACAGGCGAAAGGTTGCAGTCGACGCCGGCGCAGCAGGGCCAGTTCGGCATCCCAGAACTTCTGGTCGAAACTGGCATTGTGCGCCAGCAGCGGTCGCTCGCCGACAAAATCCGCGACCTCAGCCATTACCTGAGCAGCCGGCGGCGCGCTGCGCAGCATGGCGTTGCTGATACCGGTGAGCTGCTCGATAAAGGGCGGCACCCAGGCGCCGCTGTTCATCAGGCTCTGGTAACGCGCCACAATCTGCCCGTCTTCGACTATGACCACGCCGATCTCGGTGGCACGGGCCTGTTGTGCCGGTGACAGACCGGTGGTTTCGAAGTCGAGTACGGCGATGGAATCGGCCAGCATGTTCAACTTCTCAGCAACAGGCGGCCTTCGATGGGCACGTAGCGACTGGCGGCACGCACCAGGGATTGCGCGGTCAGCCCCGGCACGCCATAGGCCACGGCCTCGACACCATGGCGGCTGCGTACATGCTCCAGCAGCAGATCAAAGTCACCGTCACCAGACGCCAGTACCACCTGATCGACCCGCGGCGCAGCATCCATGATGTCGATGGTGATGCCCACATCCCAGTCGCCCTTGGCCGAGCCATCGCTGCGCTGGATAAAGGGTTTGAGTTTCACGGTGAAACCCAGGTTGCGCAGGATCTGCTGGAACTGCTGCTGTTTGGCATCGCCTCGCTCGATGGCATAGGCATAGGCCTCGACGATCTGGCCGTGCTGACTGATATCGGCCCACAGCGCGGCATAATCGAAGTGGCAGCCATAGGCCTGGCGCACCGTGTAGTAGAGATTCTGGACATCGGCGAAAACGGCGATCTTCTTCACCGGCAATCCTCAAAAGGCTAAACGCCGGTCAGTATGCCAGAAGGCCTTGGCCAGCCGGCGTTAATTGCCTGGCCCACGCACCTTAGCCGCTGCGCCCGGGCTTAAGCCCGGAAAGCCGCGGCAGCAGCACACGCTCGAACAGCCGCGGAAAGAACCGCGCCAGGATCCGCGCCCGCCAGTCGACATTGGACAGCACCAGCAGGCGCCGGCGCTTGAGGGCGCCATGGAAGATGGCCTCGGCCACATCCTGGGGCGAGGCCACCTTGCCCATGGCCAGGGGCGGCTGCGGCGCCACCGAGCCATCGCCGACCAGGGCGTTCTTGCGCAGGTCGGTGGCAGTAAAACCGGGGCAGACCAGCATGACATTGACCCCGGAACCCTTGAGCTCGTAACGCAGGGTTTCGAACAGGCCATGCAGGGCATGCTTGCTGGCGTTGTAGGCACTGCGATAGAGCAACGGGGCGAACCCGGACAGCGAGCTGAGCACGATAATCTGCCCGCGCCGGGCGATCAGACTGGGCAGGGCGGCCTTGGTGCAGTGCAGGGCGCCAAAGTAGTTCACCGCCATGATCCGCTGAAACACACTCAGCTCGGTATCGACAAAGCTGCTGCGATGGGTGATGCCAGCATTGTTGACCAGTACATCGATTCCGCCGAAACGCTCTATGGTCAGGGCCATGGCCTGCTGCACCGCCTCGCTGTCAGCCACATCACACTGCACACCCAGGGCCTCGGCATTGTGATGATCGGCCAGGTGCTGCACCAGGCTGTCCAGCGCCTGCTGCTGCAGATCGAAGATCACCAGCCGCGCCCCGGCCTGGGCCAGGCGCACGGCCAGGGCGCGTCCGATACCGGCACAGCCTCCGGTGATCAGCACCACCTTGCGATCAAATACCTTGTTGGCGAACACCTTGCGATACATGGCAATCCTCGGCTGTGGCGGATGTAGCCGTACTACAACCTGTTATGGCTGCCGTCGCAACAGGGCGGTGACTGGCTGTGCTTGCAGCCACAGAAAAACAGGGTTTCATCCTGCTGCGCATGAAACCTCAGCGGAGTGATCCCTGTTCCCTTGTGCTGACCATCGCAGAACGGCTGCTTGGCACTGCGCCCGCAGCGACACCAGAAATAATCCTGCCCGGCCTGCACCTCGACTTTATAGGGCCCGCGCTGGGCAACGATGGGGTCTGTCATACGCCACTCCCGCTGGATGCTCAGGTTCAGCATAGTCCAGGCAGGGCCACCACCGCATTACCGGGGTCGATTTGCCCCGCTGCCTTACATCCGGGCACACAAATCGTTACTGGACAAAGCTGATGGCCTTTCGCCATGCTGACCCGAGATAACAACCCTATAACGACAAGACGGCCCATAGCCGCATCAGTACCCATAGATGCTCAAGACGATCTGCCTCGCGCTGGCTGCCGCCCTGTGCAGCCAAGCAAGCCTAGCCAACACCGCCGATCCCCCGGACCAGCCCCTGGTGCAGGTGGGCTTCTATGAATTTGCCCCGTACTCCTACAGCGATGACCAGGGCCACCCCAGAGGCGCCATTCTGGAATTGACGCGCAGGCTGCTGGCGCATGCCGGCTATCAGGCGCAAATCCGCGCCTATCCCAGCGGCCGCCTGTACAGCGCCCTGCAGGATGGCAGCGTACAGCTCTGGCCGGGCGCTCCGGGCAAAACCGAATTAGCCGGGCATACCCTGGAAAGCGCCACCCGCCTGGGTGAGATCGTGCTCAACCTGTATTTTCGTCGCGACACCCTGATGCCGCGCCTGCCCCAGGACCTGCAGGGTCGCGGCATGATCATGATCACCGGCTACACCTACTGGCCGCAGGTCAACCAGTGGTTGAACGACCCGGCCCTGTCCATCGAACAGCACCGCACCGGCAGCCACGCAGCGGCGCTGCAGATGCTGCAACGGCGCCGCGCTGACTTTCTGCTCGACTACCAGACCCCGGTGGAGCAAGCGCGCCGGACGCTGGGCATGAGCGAGCTGCCCTTTATCCAGCTACAGCGCATCCCGCTGCACCTGATCGTGTCACGTCAGGCAGCCGGTGCCGAAGCCCTGCGCGACGCCCTGGATCGGGCTTATCAGGAACTGCAAGCGGCCGGGGTCGACCTGCGCCTGCCCTGATGGCTCGCACAGAACCGACCCGGCGACTAGGCTTGCAGTAGCCCTCCAATAGACGCAGGAGAACCGGCAGCATGGGCTCGATGGCTTGCTTATCACCTCACCGGGCGCGCCTTGTGCTGATTCTCGGTCTGTTTACCGGCGTTGCCGCATTCGGCAGCGAGCGCATCGCCCTGCACTACCATGAGCGGCCGCCGTACGCGCAAACCGAGGAGGACGGCAGTGTCTCTGGGCTGACCGCCAGCCCCGCGGCGCTGGCCCTGGAGCGGGCCGGCATCGCGTTTCATTGGGTGAGAACCCCGAGCAACCGGCAGATCCAGTTGCTGGAACGCAACAGCGGCCTGGACTGCATGCTCGGCTGGTTTAAAAACCCGCAACGCGAACAGCTCGGTCAGTTCTCCCTACCCCTCTACCAGGACAAGCCGACCATCGGCCTCGCCCTGTTCAGCAACCTCAAACTCGACAGTGGCATCAGCCTGCAGCAAGCCCTGCAGGACAGCTCCCTGCGCCTGCTGGTCAAGGACGGCTACTCCTACGGCGAGGTCATCGACAGGTTGATCGAGCAGTTACAGCCACAACGCACGATCACCACGGTCGAAAACATCAATATGCTGCGCATGATCGCCCTGGACCGGGCCGATTATTTCTTTATCGCCGAAGAAGAAGCCAGCGAACTGATCCGGCAATCGGAGTTCAAACCCGCCGATTTCAAGTACATCCACTTCAGCAACAGCCCAGAGGGCGGCCGGCGCCACCTGTGGTGCAGCCGCCAGGTGGCTGACAGCTCCCTGGCGCAGATCAATCGCGCTATCGCCGAACTGACTGCCGTGCAACCCGCCGAGGCCATGGAGTAACCCCGCAAGCGCGCCGCTGGTCTAAGCTGAAAACAGGCTCCTGGCCTGGCGTTGTAGGCATCGAACCGCCCACCGACAATCTGCACAGGCATACACCCGATCATGAGCAGCACCGTCACAGGCTTCAGCAAGATTCTCAAGCGCGTACGCATTCCGGTGGAGGAGCTGGCTCTGGGCATGCACGTGGTTGAACTCGACCGCCCCTGGCTGGAGACCGATTTTCTGATCCAGGGTTTTATCATCCAGCACCCGAGTGAAATCGACTCACTGCAGCGCCAATGCCGGTTTGTCTATATCGAGGGGGTGGAGCATACCCAGATCCCGCCGCAGCAGGCAGCGAGCAAGAAACCCGGGCTGCTGAGCCGCTGGCTGAAGCCCAAGGCGGATAAGACCGCGCCGGTCAACGCCACGCCCCCGGCCCCGGGCAAGCCCAGTGCGCATACCCGTACGGTGTATATCAACAAAATCAGCGCGGCCCAGGAAATCGAAACGGCCAAGTCACACTACAGCGCCGCGAAACAAGTGGCCAAAAGCATCATGGAGGACTTGCGCATTGGCCGCATGCTCGACATGAACCAGGCCCGCAGCACGGTCAACGAGGTGGTCGACAGCCTGCTGCGCAACGATGATGCCCTGCTCTGGCTGACCAAACTGAAGAACCAGGATGAATACACCGCCGAGCACTCGCTCAACGTCTGCATCCTCTCGGCGGCCTTTGCCCGGCACCTGGGCCACAACGAGGGGGAGATCCGCAAGATCGCCCTCGCCGGGCTGCTGCACGACATCGGCAAGGCGAAAATACCCGTGAACATTCTCAACAAGCCCGACCGTCTGGATGCCGAAGAGTTCGCCCTGATCAAGCAGCACCCGACCCTGGGGCGCAACCTGCTGATGACCTCAGCAGGCGCCGATCACTCGGCCATTGACGTGGCCTACAGTCATCACGAGCGGGTCGACGGCAGCGGTTACCCCCGCGCCCTGCAGGCCCACCAGATCCCCTACTACGCCAAGCTGGTGGCGTTGGTCGACACCTACGACGCCATTACCAGCAACCGCGCCTACGACAGCGGCCGGGCCTCCATGGACGCCCTGGAAATCATCTATAACTGCCGTGGCAGCCATTTCGACCCCGAACTGGCCGTGGATTTCATCCGCTGCATCGGCGTCTATCCACCGGGGGCCATTGTGGTGCTGACCAATGGCGAAGTGGGTGTGGTGGTTGAATCCAACCCGAGCAGCAAGCTCAAGCCCAAGGTTGTCCTGGTCAAGGATCGCAACAAGGTCTGGTTGGAACGGCGTACCGTGGATCTGAGCCGGGACGACCGAGACGAGCAGGGCGCTCCCTATGCTATTGCCCATGAAGTGCCGAACAAGAGCTTCGATATCGATATCAAAGACTTTCTGCAGCAGGGCTGGCTCAACCTCGGTTCAGCTGAACAGTCCCTGGGTCTAACCCAATAAGCTTGACCGCCCCCGGCCATCCTACTTGCGCGGTTTTGTGCGAGCCGTGGGCTCGGCGATCAATGGATCATCCGGCCAGTAATGCTTGGGGTAGCGACCTTTCAGGTCCTTCTTCACCTCGGCATAGGTATTGGCCCAGAAGTTGGCCAGATCCTGCGTCACCTGTACCGGGCGGCGGGCTGGCGACAGCAGGTGCAGCTTTAGCCCCTGCCGGCCGCCGGCGATACGTGGAGTCTCGGCCAGGCCGAACAGCTCCTGCAGGCGCACCGCCAGGACCGGCGGCTGCTCGCTGTAGTCAATTGCGATACGCGAGCCGGAGGGCACCTGCAGGTGCTTCGGCGCCAGCTCGTCGAGACGTTGCGGCAGAGGCCAGGGCAGCCGATTGAGGAGTAGCCCGGGTAGATCCAGGCTGGCGAAATGACTGAGACGGCTGACCTTGCCCAGATAGGGTTCGAGCCAGTCTTCCAGGCTGGCCAACAAGGCGTCATCGGACAGATCCGGCCAGTCGCTGGCAGCGCCCTGCTGCAGATCGAGCTGGCGCAGCAGCGCCACCCGCGCCTGCCACTGGCGCAGTTCAGGGGTCCAGGGCAACAGCGCCAGACCCTTGCGCCGCACCAGGCCGAGCAGGGCTCGGTTACGCTGCTGCTCATTCAGCTCACGCAGGGCCTGACGTTGCAGGACCAACTCACCGACCTTGCGCTGGCGTTCGGCGCGCAGCACCCCTTCGCGCTCGTCCCAGTCCAGTACCTCCAGCAGGCTGACCTGCTCGGCCAGAACGCCCTCGAACAGCTGCGGATCAAGGTCCGCGGCCAGGTAGATGCGCGCCTCTCGCTGCCCCTGACGGCTACCAAGATCGGCCACCACCAGCCATGCATGCTTCATCAGGGCATCGGCCTCGGCAAACTGCGCGGCACGGCCATTGGCCAGACGGTAGTCGGCGCCCCCCGGGCTGCGTTGCTGGGCGATACGGTCCGGGTAGGCAAAGGCCAGCAGACAGCCCAGCCAACGGGGGTGCTCGGGGTCGTTCACCGGTTGACTGACCGGCTGACGCTTGAGGTAAGCCTGGAACTGCCGGGCCAGTTGCCGTGCACGCTGCACGCCCCCTTGCGCCGAGCGTGCTGCACGGTTTTCACCACTCAGTAGCGCCAGGCGACTGTGCAGATCGGCACCACCTACACGCAGGATATCCCGCTCGGACAACAGCGCCGCCAGCTCACAGGCCAACGGGCCCAGGCCCAGGGCCTGGCCGCGCAACAACAGATGAGCGATGCGCGGATGGGCCGGCAGTTCGGCCATGGCCTGGCCATGGGCCGTCAGGCCGCCCTGCTCATTCAATGCGCCCAGACGCACCAGCAGATCCAGGGCCTGGGCATAGGCGGCAGGAGGCGGCGGGTCGAGCCAAACCAAATCATCCGGCTGCACACCCCAACGCACCAGTTGCAGAGCCAGGCCGGCCAGGTCGGCCTGGAGCATTTCCGCCGTGCCATGGGTGGCCAGCTGTTCGTGCTGGGCCTGGGACCACAGACGGTAGCAGGCCCCCGGCTGCAGGCGCCCGGCGCGGCCGGCGCGCTGGGTGGCAGAAGCCCGGGAGATGCGCTGGGTATCCAGGCGGGTCATGCCGCTGGCCGGATCGAAGCGCGGTACCCGCGCCAGACCGGCGTCCACCACCACCCGCACGCCGTCGATGGTCAGGCTGGTTTCGGCGATATTGGTGGCCAGCACCACCTTGCGCATGGCTGCGGGGGGCGGCTCAATGGCGGCACGCTGGGCACTCAGGTCAAGCTCGCCGTGCAGCGGGCAGAGCAAAATGTCCTGGCGGCCGCCCAGAGCCTCAGCCAGTTGCTCAGCGACGCGGCGAATCTCGGCCTGCCCCGGGAGAAACACCAGCAGGCTGCCTGGTTCGTCGCTCAGGGCCTGCAGTACCGTTTGCAGCACCCGCGGCTCGATCCATTCCCCAGCCTGGAAAGGCGCGCCCCAGTGCGTGTGCACCGGGAACATCCGCCCTTCACTGCGCAGCACCGGCGCATCCCCCAGCAGCGCAGCCAGGCGCTGCCCTTCCAGGGTGGCGGACATCAGCAGCACCTTGAGCGGCCGCTCGCCGGATTCCGCACCACGCAACATTACCCGGCCATTCAGGCATAGGGCCAGGGCCAGATCGGCGTCCAGGCTGCGTTCGTGAAACTCGTCGAAAATCACCAGTCCCACACCCTCGAGCGCCGGGTCGTCCTGCAGCCACCGAGCCAGAATGCCCTCGGTAACGACCTCGATGCGGGTATTGGGCCCCACCCTGCTGTCCAGGCGGATACGGTAACCGACGGTTTCCCCGACCCACTCCCCCCGCTCGCTGGCCAGGCGTTCGGCGGCAGCACGTGCCGCCAAACGCCTGGGCTCGAGCATGATGATGCGCTGCCCGGCCAGCCAGGGCTGATCGAGTAAAGCCAGGGGTACGCGGGTGGTCTTGCCGGCACCGGGCGGGGCTTCCAGTACCACTTCATGGCGCGCGGCCAGGGCCTCGCACAGAGCAGGTAGCAGAGCGTCGATAGGCAGTGAGGTCATGGGTTCTCCTGGCTGGGGCCGCGATTATAACGGCGAACCACCCTGCCGCTGGACTGTCCGATGCAGCGAACAGCAGCATTGACCGCAATGGGTTGCTATAGTCGCGCCACTTTTCCCAGGAGACCTGCCATGCACCTGCAGAAACGCGTTATCGGCGGCCTGCTTGTCGCCAGCCTGACCGCT
>JBFHPI010000069.1:0-10845 GCA_041592855.1 Pseudomonas sp. | reverse complement strand
GCGGTAAAACTGCCGTGCTCAACGACCCGACAGAACAATTCCATGCTGCCCAACAACACCCCGCCCAATTGTCGCTGCACGATTAATTACATCCTGTATCAAGTGAAGTGCCACAGACGATATTTATTCACAGCTCAATCATCAATAACCTGCAGCCACTGTTTACCCCTACTGCGGAGTCTTTGCATGAAACTGTTCTACACCCCCGGTACCTGCTCCCTGGTCGCCCATATTCTGCTCCACGAAACCGCCCAACCCTGTGCCCTGGAACGCGTCGCGCTGGCCAGCCACCTTACGGCCCAGGGCGAGGATTTCTACCAGCTCAACCCCAAAGGCTATGTGCCCTTGTTGCAGCTGGACGATGGCCAATTACTAAGTGAAGGCCCGGTGATCGCCCAGTACCTGTGCGAACGGGCCGGACGCGCCGACCTGTTGCCACCACCGGGGGAACTGGCGCGCTACCGGGTGCTGGAGTGGCAGGCCTATATCAGCAGCGAACTGCACAAGTCCTTCTCACCGCTGTTCAATCCGACACTGGATGCCGCGACCAAGGGGCTGTTCGCCGAAGCCCTGTTGAAGAAGTTCACCTGGGTCAATGAACAGCTGGGCGAGCGGCCCTACCTGTGCAACGCCACCTTCACCCTGGCCGATGCCTACCTGTTTACCGTGGCCAGCTGGGCCCCTCTGGTGGGCCTGGACCTGTCCTCCCTGACAGCGCTGCAACGCTATCTGGCCGGCATCGGCGAGCGCCCGGCGGTGCGGGCCGCGTTGGCCGCCGAAAGCCAAACAGCCTGAACCCTAAGGAGCCGTCATGTGGCGCGATACTGAAGTCTCCCGGCGCCTGCAGCTGCAGGCGCCGATTATCCAGGGGCCATTCGGCAGCGGCCTGTCCTCGGTGGCGCTGACCTGTGCGGTCAGCGAAGCCGGAGGGATGGGCTCATTCGGCGTGCATCATCTGAACGGTGAGGGCATCACGCAGACGGCGGCGGCCATTCGCGCCGGAACGGCCAAACCCTTCGCCCTCAACCTCTGGCTGCCCCATGCCAGCGAACAGCTCGAGCTGGACGACGCCCAGTTCGAGCAGACGCTGGCGCTGTTTCGCCCCTACTTCGCCGAACTGGATCTGCCGCTGCCCAGCCGCCCCCTGAGCAACTGGCCGCACTATGAGGAGCAGGTGGAGGCGCTGCTGCAGGCACGCCCTGCAGTGTTCAGCTTTGTCTATGGCGTGCCCAGTGCCGAGGTACTGGAGCAATGCCGGGCGCGCGGCATTCTGACCCTGGGCACCGCCACCACGGTGGCGGAAGCCCAGGCTCTGGAAGCCGCGGGGGTGGACATGCTGGTGGCCAGCGGCTGCGAGGCGGGCGGCCACCGGGTGGCCTTTCTGCGTCCGGCCGAGGAGAACCTGATCGGCAGCCTGGCGCTGATCCCCCAGGTGGTGGATGCGGTGCGCATCCCGGTGATCGCCGCCGGTGGCATCACCGATGGCCGAGGGGTCGCCGCCGCGCTATGCCTGGGCGCCCAGGGCGTACAGATCGGCACGGCCTTTCTCGCCTGCCAGGAATCCGGGGCCAACGAGCTGCACCGCCAGGCGCTGTTCAGCCCCATGGCCCGACACACCGCCCTGACCCGCGCGTTCAGCGGGCGCCTGGCTCGCGGCATGCGCAATCGGCTGCTGGAGGAGCTGGCCGAGCACCAGGCCGCGTTGCCGGGCTATCCCGCCCAGGGCTGGTTCGCCAGCGCCCTCAAACCCGCCGCCCTGGCCCAGCAGCGCGACGATCTGCTCGCCCTCTGGTGCGGCCAGGCCGCCCCCTTGCTGCAACAGCGCAGCGCGCCGGCCCTGTGGAACAGCCTGCTGGAACAGACCGACCGCCTGCTCCAGCGCGCCTAGCAGACGGCGTCTAACACGCAGGTTGTTGTGCAACAGCCTGCTAGACGCCCTCCCCCAGCTTATGCCGCGCCGCATACAGGCAGACCATCTCCATGGCCACGGTGGCGCCGGCCAGGGCGGTGATCTCGGCATGGTCGTAGGGCGGTGAGACTTCCACCACGTCCATGCCCACCAGGTTGATGCCGCGCAGGCCGCGCAATATCTCCAGGGCCTGGTGGCTGGACAGGCCGCCGCATACCGGGGTGCCGGTGCCGGGGGCGAAGGCCGGATCGAGGCAGTCGATATCGAAGGTCAGGTACACCGGGTGGTCGCCGACCCGGGCGCGGATCAGCTCGGCGATCTGCTGGGCGCCGCGACGGTGCACCTCGGGCGCGTCCAGCACCTGGAAGCCCAGGGTGTCGTCGTTGGTGGTGCGCAGGCCGATCTGCACCGAGCGTGCCGGGTCCACCAGGCCCTGGCGGGCGGCATGGTAGAACATGGTGCCGTGGCTGACGCCCTGCTCGCTGTCGTCGGCATCCGGCCAGGTGTCGCTGTGGGCGTCGAAGTGCACCAGGGACAGGGTGCCATGCTTTTTCGCGTGGGCCTTAAGCAGTGGGTAGCTGATGAAATGGTCGCCCCCCAGGGTCAGCAGGCCGCAGCCGGCTGCCACGATCTGCTCGGCATGGGCCTCGATGGCCGCCGGGATCTTGTGCGGCAGGGCGTGATCGAAGTTGCAGTCGCCATAGTCGATCACCGCCAGGTGGTCGAAGGGGTCGAACTCCCAGGGGTAGTGGCGTTCCCAGGCGCTGGTGATGGAGGCCGCGCGGATCGCCCGCGGACCGAAGCGGGTGCCGGGCCTGTTGGTGGTAGCGGTGTCGAAGGGCACGCCCGTGACCACCAGGTCCACGCCGTTCAGGTCACGCGAGTAGCGCCGGCGCATAAAGCTGGTGACGCCGGCATAGGTCGGCTCCGAATAGGTGCCGTAGAGGCTGTCGCGGGTGATCGCCAGGTCGTTGCCGTTAAATGCTTCCATTGCCTTGTCCTCAATACTGACTGCGAAAGGTGGTCCAGATACGGGTGCGGTCGCGCTGCTGGCGCAGCGGCATCAGCTGCTCGCTGAACAGCCGCGCGCGCACGTCGGCCGGCGGGTAGATATCCGGATCGCTGGCGATGGCTTCATCCACCAGGGCGGTGGCGGCCTGGTTGGCGTTGGCGAAGAACAGGCTGTTGGTCAACTCGGCGATGGCCTCGGGACGCAGCATATGGTCGATAAAGGCATGCGCAGCCTGGGGGTGCGGGGCGTCGGCTGGGATGGCCAGGGTGTCGAACCAGATCAGGCTGCCCTCCACCGGGATGCGGTATTCCACACTGAAGGGCTGGCCGGCCTCGCGGGCGTTGTCGGCGGCCATCAAGGCGTCGCCGTTGTAGGTCAGGGCCAGGCAGATTTCGCCCTTGGCCAGGTCGTCGATATGCCGGCCGCTGCCGACATAGCGCAGGTTGGGCTGCAGGCCGGCGAGCAGTTGCTGCACGGCGGCCAGGTCTTCCTTGGCGCTGCTGTAGGGGTCCTTGCCCAGGTAGTGGAGGGCGATGCTGATCACCTCCTGGGGCGAGTCGAGCACGGCGATGCCGCAGTCCTTGAGCTGGCTGGCGTATTCAGGCTTGAACAGCAGATCCAGGCTGTTGCTCGGCACACCCGGCAGACGCTTCGCCAAGGCCTCCTTGTTGTAGCCAAGGCCGACGGTGCCCCAGGTATAGGGCACGCCGTACTGGTTGCCGGGGTCGGCCACCGCCAGTTTGGCCAGCAGCTCGGCGTCCAGGTTGCCCAGGTTGCTCAGGCGACTGCGCTCGATCGGCTGCACGGCCTTGGCCTGAATGGCCCGAGCCAGGCCGCTGGAGGCGGGGAAAACGACGTCGTAGCCGCTGCCGCCCGTCATCAGCTTGCTGTCCAGGGCCTCGGCGCTGTCGAAAATGTCGTACTTGACCCGGATGCCGGTCTCGTCCTTGAAGCGCTGCAGGGCCTGTTCGGGGATATAGGCCGACCAGCTGTAGAGATTCAGGACCTTGTCTTCGGCCTGCACAGCGAAGGCGCTGCACAGCAGCAGGGGGAGGATGGCCTGGCGCATAACGGGTTGCCTCGTACTTGTTATTGGATGGGGCTTATCCTGCGCCCGGCATTGCTTCGGATAAATATGAAGTGATCTACTCTGGCATCTGTATTTATCAATGTATGGAGCCCGCATGCTGAGCCAACTGCGCGACCTCGACCTGCAGCTGTTGCGCCTGTTTGTCACCGTGGTGGAGTGCGGTGGCTTCAGTGCGGCGCAGGGCGAACTGGGCATCGGCCAATCCAGCATCAGCACACAGATGGCCAAGCTGGAAACACGCCTGGGCTTTCGCCTGTGCCAGCGCGGCAAGGCCGGTTTTCGCCTGACACCCAAGGGCGAGCAGGTGCTGGCCGCCACCCGGCGCCTGTTCGCGGCTATCGACACCTTCAAGGACGAAGCCCAGGGCATGGCCGACAAGCTGCTCGGCAGCCTGCATATCGGTTTGTCCGAGGGGCTGTCGGCGGCGGTGCTGGAGCGGGTGGGCGAGGCCATCCGGCGCTTTCGCGGGCGCAACCAGGCGGTGCAGATCGAGCTGCTCACCGCCATGCCCGCCGAGCTGGAACGGCGCCTGCTGCAGGATCAGCTGCAACTGGCCATCGGCTACTTCTCTGGTAACCAGGCTGCCCTGGACTACCGGCCGCTGTTTCGCGAGCGCCAGGTGCTGCACTGCGCCCAGGGCCATCCGCTGTTCAGCGTGGCCAAACCGAGCCTGGAACAGCTGCAACAGGCCGACAAGGTGAATCATCCCTACCGGTTATTCGAGGTTCGCGAGCCGCTGCAGGGGGCGAGCAGTTCAGCGCAGGCCGAGCAGGTGGACGGCACCCTGGCCTTTATCCTCTCCGGCCGGCATATCGGCTACCTGCCCGAGCATATCGCCGCGCCCTGGCGGGCCAGCGGCCGCCTGCGCGCGCTGCAGGCCGATGCGCTGGATTTTGCGGTGCAGTTCCATCTGGCCAGCCACCGCGGCCAGCCCCCTGGCGATAACCAGCGCGCCTTTAGCGAAGATCTGCTGGCGGCCTTTGCCGGCGCGCCAGACGAATGGGGCGGACTATAGTTATCAGTCCACCCCTGGATACAGGAATGACTCTGTACCCATCATGTGTTGCATAAAGCGCAGGCTCAGGCCTGCCGTGTGGCGGCGGCTATAGGTAGGGTGCGCTCTGCGCATCAGATTTGGCAGCGCAGTACCGGTGCGCACGGCGCCCCCTACCGGCCCAGTCCAGCTTAAGTTCAGTGGGGCTGAGCGAATGCAGCAGGTTATTGGGACACAACCAAAGGAATCGCCATGAACAAGTCGCACACCGTCGCGGTGCTGGTCGGCAGCCTGCGCAAGGCCTCGATCAACCGCCGCCTGGCCCTGGCCCTGGCCGAACTGGCGCCGGACTCGTTGAAGCTGGAAATCGTCGAGATCGGCGATCTGCCGCTGTACAACGAGGATATCGACCAGGACAGCCCACCTGAGGCCTACACCCGCTTTCGCGAGCAGCTGCGCGGCGCCGATGCCCTGCTGTTCGTCACTCCGGAATACAACCGCGCCCTGCCCGGCGCGCTGAAAAACGCCATCGATGTCGGCTCACGGCCCTACGGCCAGAGCGCCTTCAGCGGCAAACCCGGGGCCGTGCTGACTGCATCACCCGGTGCCATCGGCGGCTTCGGCGCCAATCACCAGTTGCGCCAATGCATGGTGTTTCTCGACGTTTATATGATGCAGCAGCCGGAAGCCTACCTGGGCGGTGCCGGTAGTTTCTTCGAAGAGGCCGGCATGCTCGGCGACGGCATCCGGCCCTTTCTGCAGAAATTTATCGACGCCTATGCCGCCTGGGTGGCACGCCATGTCTAGCCACTAGCAGCGGCTTGAGCGCCGACCTGTTAGTGCAGCGACGGTGGCCGCTGACGCAAGCGCTCGGCCAGGTCGTCGAGAGCGATGATGGCGTGGTGAATATCCCCCTGAATCCCCGGCACCCCTAACAAGGGCCAGCTGGGGCGTGTTCTATGGCCTGAGTATTCCGCCTCCAGTTGCAGGCGCGGATCGAAATGCTCCGGGAGCAGAGCTTGGCAAAGACGCATAACAGACTCCTTGTCGACAGTTAGCCGACGCGACGATTGCAGTCAGGAGGCAGGACAAGGGGCACAAGGCCCAAAGACAGGATCTTGTTGGCGAGAAGCCTGCGCCTTGGTCATGACAGTGCGATGACCAAGGCGCATTGGGCTCAGCCTCTGCCTATTGCCGCTCCGGGTCAAGCCGGTAACGGCTGAACGGCAGCCTTGAGCAGCGGCGGCATCGGACAGTCGAGGATATCCGCCACGGCGCGCATCAATTCGGCCTCGGACGCTGTGATCTCGCCGTCATGCTCGATGCAGCGCGCCATGGCCTTGAGCAGCTGCGGCTTCTGCAGGGGCAACAACAGGTTAAGGCGCTTGAGCGCGGTCTCCAGAGCCGCCAGGTCGCTCTGCTCAGTCGCCAGCAAGGCCAGCGGCCCGCAAGGCAGGTCAGCACTGGCATGAGTCAGGGCGGCCTGGGCCTGGAAGGGCGTGGCGCTGCCGGCATGGGCCAGCAAGGACAACAGCACCTGCACCTCTCCCTCCAATTCTGCCAGCCGGTAGCGGCCGTCCTGCGGGCGAGGCGGCAGCAGATTGCGCTCGACAATACGCAGCAGCGTCCACTCCAGCAGCTCCACCCGGCCATCGGCACGGATCAGCCTGGCCATATGCCCGCGCAGCACCCTGAACTGTTCAGGGCTCAACTGCTTGAGCGCCGGCATGGCCAGATCCACCAGGCATAGGCGGCGCCCCGCTGGGAGCTGGTGCAATAACGGCTGCAAGCCATGCAGTGCGTGCAACAGCTCAGACGCGAGCAAGGGCTGTAACAAGGCCAACTGCTGCTCACGCTGACTGGTTTCCCGGGCCAGCAACAGGCCCAGCAACAAGGCCTGGGCACCATCCACTTGATGAGCCGCTCGTTGCAGCGGTTCGGGCAACTCGTCGAGCAGGTTGTGGGCCTGCTGCAGATGGGCGGCCTGGGGCTCGCCGATACTGGCGATGGCGGCCAACGCCGCTGCCGGGGCAAAAGCGGTGGCCGGATTGGCCAGCACCTGGTCCCAGGCCTGGGCAACCTGACGCTGCTCCGGCGTCGCCCGCTCCCCCGCCAGACTCAGCATGGGCACCTGCGGATACTGACCCTGCCAGCTCGGCAGCACGCGGCGAATGCGCTGTTCCAGGGGCGGGTGGGTGGCCAGCAGGCCCTGCATCGCGCTGCGCATACCGGCCGCAAAATACAGATGACTGAATTCGGCGGCATGCCCGGCGCTCAACTGCGAGCCATACAGATGTCCGCCGATCTTCTGCAGCGCACCGCCAATGCCCTCAGGGTTGCGGGTGTACTGCACCGCCGCCGCATCGGCGAGAAACTCGCGCTGACGACTCACCGCGGCCTTGATCAGGTTGCCGAAAAAGGTTCCGGCATAGCCCAGCACCCAGAGACAGGCACCCGCCGCCAGAATCGCCCCGGCCGAGTTGTCACGACTGCTACGGTGTCGCGCCCGGCCGCTGCCGCGCAGCAGGAACTCGCCGATCAGACCGAGCAGCAGAATGCCGTGCAGCACTGCCACCAGGCGGGTGTTGAGGCGCATATCGCCATGGAAGATATGACTGAACTCATGGGCGATCACCCCCTGCAGCTCGTCGCGGCTGAGCAGTTCAACGGCCCCGCGGGTGATGCCGATCACCGCATCCTGGGGCGTCAGGCCCGCCGCGAAGGCGTTGATCCCGGCATCGTCCAGCACATACACCGGTGGTACCGGAGTGCCCGAGGCAATGGCCATTTCCTCCACCAGGTTAAGCACCCGCTGCTCGCCCAGGCCCTGGGGCGACAGATTGAGCAAACGCCCGCCCAGGCGCTCGGCGACAGCCCGGCCGCCCTGACTCAGCTGTACGCTTTTATACAGGCTGCCCAGCATCACCACGGCGATCACCACCAGCGCCACCAGCGCCACCTGATCCCAGCTGGGCAGCAGAGTAGCCGGCCCGGCGAGCAGTCCCAGGGAGTCGCCCTCGCGCCCGAAGATCTGCCAGAGCACGCCCAGCACCAGGCTGCTCAAGCTGATCAGGCTGAATACCGCCAAGGCCATCAGGATCAGCAAACGCCCACTGTTGCGCCGGGCGCGGTCCTGCTCTTGGAAAAAGTTCATCCCTGCAGCCCGTCGTCAGAAGGACACTTTCGGCGCAGCCTGGATTGCCGCACTGTCCTCGAACTGCAGCAGGCTGGCGTCCTGAGCATGACCGAAGCTGGCAGCCAGCAGCACCGGCGGGAAGGCCTGCTTGTAGCTGTTGTAGGCCATCACCGCATCGTTGAAGGCCTGGCGGGCGAAGGCCACCTTGTTTTCGGTGCTGCTCAGCTCCTCGCTCAGCTGCTGCATATTCTGCGAGGCCTTGAGATCCGGGTAGGCCTCCATCACCACATTGAGGCGGCCCATGGCACCACTGAGCAGGCCTTCTGCGCCGCCCAGCTGGGCCATGCGCTGGGCGTTGCCCGGTTCGGCAGCGGCGGCCTTGAGGCCATTGACCGCGTTGTTGCGCGCCGCGATCACCGCTTCCAGGGTTTCGCGCTCATGGGCCATATAGCCCTTGGCGGTCTCCACCAGATTGGGGATCAGATCGTGGCGGCGCTTGAGTTGCACCTCGATCTGGGCAAAGGCGTTCTGAAAGCGATTACGCAGCTTGACCAGCTGGTTGTAGATGCCGATCACATAGAAGATCAGCGCCGCCAGAACGGACAGGAAAATCAGCGTGGGAATGGACATGGTGGAAATCCTTATCGGCATGCGGGAAAGAAGCCGATGGTAGCGGAAAGTCAGCACTCCAGAAGCCCATCAGTGCCGCTTTTATCAGCACAGGGCGCCATTCACCAAAGTGATCAATGACAATCAGCCCGGCGCATAAGCGGACAAAAGGCTTCACATACTAGACCGACCGGTCTATATATTTAACCCATGAAGAAGATCACGACCCGCGACAAACTGATCCAGGCCATGGCCGACGCCTTGCAGCGCAAGGGCCTGCATGGCGTCGGCCTGAATGAACTGCTGGAGATGGCCGGTGCGCCCAAGGGCAGCCTCTATCACCATTTTCCCGGTGGCAAGAGCGAGCTGGCGGTGGCCGCCATCGAGCATATCAGCCAGCGCATCGACAGCCTGTTCGCGCAGCTCTTTGCCCAGCAAGCTGATCCGCTGCAGGCCCTGCATCACTGGCTGCAGGGTGCGCTGCAGCAACTGGAGAACAGCCAGTTCGAACGCGGTTGCCCACTGGCCACCATTGCCCTGGAAAGTGGCCCGGAGGATGTGCAGATTCGCGCCGCCCTGCAGCGCAGCTTCGCCACCGTGCGCCAGGCCCTGAGCCAACAACTGCAGGGGATCGGCTACCCCGGCGAACAGGCCGATAACCTCGCCGCACTGTTTGTCGCCCTGTACGAAGGCGGGTTGCTCCAAGCCCGCGTCGCCGGCAGCAGCGAGCCGCTCAAGCGCGCCGCCACTGCCCTGTTTAACCTGACCCGCGAGCAACACCCGCGAGGAGTGCAGCCATGAACGCCCCCACCATTCTCAGTGAAACCCTGCCACTGCCCGCCCTGGACGGTTATCCGCTCACTGCCACCCTGTACCACGCCCCGGAGCCGGTGGCGCAGTTGGTGGTTGCCGGCGCCACCGGCGTACCCCAGGGTTTCTACCGACGCTTTGCCGAGTATGCCGCGCAACGTGGTTACAGCACCCTGACGTTGGATTACCGTGGCATCGGCCAATCGAAACCGGCCAGTCTGCGCGGCTTCGAGATGGACTATCTGGATTGGGCGCACCTCGACCTGGCTGCCGCCGTGGACCAGCATCGCCATCCGCAGCGACCGCTGTATATGGTCGGCCATTCCTTTGGCGGACATGCCTTCGGCCTGCTACCCAACCATGACCAGGTGGCCGGGTTCTATACCTTCGGCACTGGTGCCGGCTGGCACGGCTGGATGCCCAGGGCCGAGCAGGTGCGCGTGCTGGCCATGTGGCGACTGATCGGCCCGCTGTTGACCCGCGCCAAAGGCTACCTGGCCTGGAGCAAGCTGGGCATGGGTGAAGACCTGCCCCTGGGCGTGTATACCCAATGGAAGCGCTGGTGCAGCTACCCGCGTTATTTCTTCGAGGACCCGCGGATGCCGGACCTGGCCGAGCGCTTTGCCCGGGTCAGCACACCGATCATTGCCGCCAATACCCTGGACGACCTTTGGGCACCGCCCGCCTCGCGGGATGCCTTTATGGCCGCCTATACCGGCGCCCCCTACCAGGCGCGCACCCTCGACTCCCGGGCCGAGGGGCTGGGGGCGGTGGGCCATATGGGCTACTTCCGCCCAGCCGCGCAGCGCCTATGGGATGAAACGCTAGACTGGTTTGCCCAGCTACCCAGCCAGCCACGCAAGGCCTGAACACCCCTCCTGCGACCTGGCCGGAAACGGCCGGGACGCTGTACCGCCCGATGGAGCAGCACGCGATGACGATGCCCGCCGCCGACTTTGTCCCGCTGTTTCGCAGCAGCCCTTTTCTCGAACTGCTGGGACCCATCTACAACAGGCCATCTGCGGCCGGCCTGAGAATCGGCCTGCGTGCCGAGGCCAAGCACTGCAACGCCCGCGGCCTGGTGCATGGTGGCGTCCTGAGCAGCCTGGCCGACATCGCCCTGGGCTACAACACGGCATTCGCCGAAGACCCGCCCACGCCCATGGTCACCGCCAGCCTGAGCATCGATTATGCTGGCGCGGCACGTCTGGGTGACTGGATAGAGATCGAAACCGAGGTGCAGAAGGTCGGCAAGCGCCTGGCCTTCGCCAATTGCTACTTTAAT
>JBFHPI010000068.1:0-10909 GCA_041592855.1 Pseudomonas sp. | reverse complement strand
CCCTACGCCCGGAACGCGGCCGGTGGTAGCATGCGCGCCCCATGCAGATCGAAGATTTCCACCAACGCCTTGCCGACCTCGGCGCCAAGCCCATGCATATCGGGCGGATCAGCCGTGCCTGGCTGCAAGGCAAGCCCCTGGATACCGGCACGCGCAACCAGAAGACCGAGAACTTTCTGCCCCTGGCCGTGCGCGCTGCCCTGCCCCAGCTGAGTAGCGAACTGCACGGGCTGGCCCGCCTGGCCTCCGAACACCCCGCGGCAGATGGCTCGGCGCGGCTGCTGGTGGAGCTGGCCGACAAGCAGATGGTGGAAAGCGTGCTGCTGCCCAGAGGCGGCCTGTGCGTTTCCAGCCAGGTCGGCTGCGCGGTGGGCTGCGTGTTCTGCATGACCGGCAAGAGCGGCCTGCTGCGCCAGCTGTCAACCGCCGAGATCGTCGCCCAGGTGGCCCTGGCCCGGCGCTTTCGAGCGGTGAAGAAAGTGGTCTTTATGGGCATGGGCGAGCCGGCGCATAACCTCGACAACGTACTCGAAGCCATCAACCTGCTTGGCACCGACGGCGGTATCGGCCAGCGCAACCTGGTGTTCTCCACCGTGGGCGACCCGCGGGTGTTCGAGCGCCTGCCAGAACAGCGCATCAAACCGGCCCTGGCCCTGTCCCTGCATACCACCGATGCTGACTTGCGCCAGCAGCTCTTGCCGCGCGCACCACGCATTGATCCCGAGGAGCTGGTGGAACTGGGCGAGCGCTATGCCCGACAGATCGACTACCCGATCCAGTACCAGTGGACCCTGCTGCGCGGCATCAACGACAGTCAGGCCGAAATGGACGGCATCCTGCGTCTGCTCAAGGGCAAATACGCGATCATGAACCTGATCCCCTACAACAGCCTGGAAGCCGATGAATTTCAGCGTCCGGAAGGGGACCGCATCGTGCAGATCGTCCGTTATCTGCACAGCCGCGGCGTGCTGACCAAGGTGCGCAACTCCGCCGGCCAGGATATCGACGGCGGCTGCGGCCAGCTTCGCGCCCGCGCCGCCCAGCTACGCAGCAAGCGCAATCAGGCAACCCCAGGCTAAAGGCCTGGACTCAGGGCGCAGCTGGAAACTGCACAAAGACCCCAGCCGGTTCCTGATCCGGCGGCACATAAGCCGGCGCCGCGTCCCCGGCCTCGCCCAGCTGACGGATATAGCGGTAGATGGCCAGTAGATCGGCATCGACCATATCGCGCAGATTGAACCAGGGCATGGGCGGTCGCCAGCGGTTGCGGGCATGGCCTAGCCACTGCTGCTCGTCGATCCGCTGCACCACCTGGCGCAGGTTACTGGCGTAGGTGGTGCCCCAGGGGCCACGCCAGCCCAGTGCCGTACCGGTCAACCACAGCTGCTCGTCGACCTGCCCAGCCGCTTCCGGATAACCCGGGGTGTGGCAATCGTTGCAACCGCCGGTGATCACCAGGTAGCGCCCGCGCCGAGTTTCCTCTGCACTGGCCAACTCTGCGCCAATGGCACTCTCCATGCTGGCAGTGGCCGCCAGGATCAACAACAGCAGCCAGAGGCTGGCCCACCGATACGTTCCATCGTTCAGAGTCATGCGTACCTCCCGGCCTCAGGCCTGGCTGACGTACATGGTGATATCGGCGCGAAACACCGGCTTGTCACCCACATAGGCCAGCACCGGCACACTTAACTCGCCGGTGGCATTCCAATCCACCGCGCTGCCATCGGCTACTGCACGAATATCACCATCGGCCTTGGCCAGGTACTCAACGGTCATGCCCTTGGGAATCCAGCGATGGCCCTTGGCGATGGAAGCGTCCGTCATGGTCCCGGCGGCCAGTTCGGCGGCATTGCACAGGGCAATGGCATGCACCGTACCTATATGGTTGAGCACCTCGCGGCGCTTGGCGAAGGTCACTTCCGCGTAACCGGGACGCAACTCGACAAAGCTGGCCTGGATAGTGGCGAAATACGGGGCTAGCTGGGCGATACCGGCGCTGAACTGCTTGGCGCCAAGGGACTTGAACAACTCCAGGGTCTGGCTCATTGGCTCTTCCTGTAAACGTGGGCTGTAAGAAAGTGCGCGCCGAGCCAGTATACGAGTATTAGAATATCTTTCTAGAATTATTTTCCAACAAGCCTGACCCTCGTCATAACCACTGGGCCCAGGTGCCATGGCTCAGCGCCCTCACATTGGGCTAGGCTGCAGGAAAGCCTGGCGCAGGCTGACCGGCGCAGTGCATCAATCGGCAGGTGGTCTATGGACGAAGAACAGAATGACAAGCCGCTGACCCTCAAGGAAATGCTGCAGAGTGTCTTGGCCGCGGCTTTAGGGGTGCAGAGTGGGAAGAATCGCAGTCGCGACTTCAGCCGAGGCAAACCCAGCCACTTTATTATCCTGGGGGTGCTGTTTACCGGCGTGTTCGTGCTGACGATCTATGGGGTGGTGCGGCTGGTGCTGCATGTTGCTGGCATCGACTAACGCAGCAGAGCCTCGATGGTGAAATTGTAGTCCTTGAGCTGCGGCTGATACACCGCGCTGAAACGACGAAAGTCGATGCCGTAACCCTTACGCGCTATGCGGTTCTGTAACAACGCAGCCTGTTGCTTGTCCACCAGGGTAAAGAGTCTGGCCACGCGGTCCTTGCCGCCGCGCTCGGCAAAATCCAGACCGGCATGATGATCATGCAGCATCACCACCGCCCAGCCGCCAAGCGTGAAATGGCCACTGACCAGCACGTCGATATCCCCACGAATGCGCGCCTGGAACACTTCGGCTGAGTTGTTCAGGGCGCTGAAGTGCATATCCCGACCGGGTTGTTTAGCCAGCTCAAGCGCGGCCTGCATTGCGCCAAAGGCCATCTCGTCATTGGCCGACCAGACCAGGCGTACATCGGTATAGCGTTGCAGCAATTGCTGGGCCTGCTCGTAAGCGCGCTGGCGCTTCCACTCGCCGTACACCAGTTGCTGCAACCTGACCTGCGGATGCTCGGCCATGGCACGGCGCAGGCCGGCTTCACGCAGGGTGGCCGATGGCGTATGGCGCACACCAGAGAAAGCAAGCAGGCTGACAGGCATATCCTCAGCCTTGGCAAACAGCGCCTTGGCCATCAGGTAGCCCGCCTCCTCGTCATTGGGCACCAGGCTGCCGATCCAATTGCGGTACTGCTCTCGCGGGCCGCCAACAAGCTGACGCTGCTCTTCAGTCAGCGTGCTATGCAGGGCAAACAGTTTGATCGGGGTATTGGCAAACAGGCGCAGTAATTCCGGCCCCAGATACATCTCGTTGGCGAAGATCAGATAATCCGGCAGCTCGGGGCCAGCCAGGACGGCATGGGCATTGGCCAGAATGCGCTGGGGGTCGCGCTCTCCATAGACGATGGTTAACTCAACGCCCAGATCCGCCGCCGCAGCCTGCATAAAATCGCTGTAACCCACCCAGAACGGTTCGCCAGAAAAGCCGGGATTGAGAAACACCATGGAGGCAGGCGCGGTGTTCTGAGCACTGGCCTGCCAGGGCAGCATCAGGCAGAACAACAGCAAAATGCTGTAAAGAATGGGTCTGGGCACACGCACCTCCACTAAAGCGGTGCGGATTATAGAGACATATCCAGCCAAAGTAGCGCCGGTCGTCTTTAAAAATAAAGGGCTGACGGCACCTGCGCACCGCCACCCCCTGTCTTGTGCAGGCCCTGGCTACTGCTGGCTGACCCAGAATACCGCGGTGGCCACCACGATCAGAATCAGGGCAAAGATTGCCTTGGCATCCACCGCACTATCATGCTGCTCGGACTCACTATGGTCGGTCATGGGCTCCTCCTTTGTTGTATTTATGTATGGAACGCTTGCTCAGTTAAGACCAGCCGAGGGCCTTTCTCAAGGCTGGCGTTATTCAAAGGCCCTTTCTTATCTCTTTAAGTTCTTTCCATATATTGAAACATCACTTTTGCGCATAACCCTGAACTGGTATCTTCCTTCGCCTCCGCCAGGAGTGCGCGGCCGTGCGCGCTGATTTGCTGTAACGAGCCCATGCCAGGCCCGATAAGCAGCCTGATAACAGGACACTTCATGTACGTATACGACCAGTACGACCAGAAAATCGTCGAGGACCGCGTCAAGCAGTTCCGCGATCAAACCCGCCGCTACCTGGCTGGTGAACTTTCCGGCGAGGAATTCCGCCCGCTGCGCCTGCAAAATGGCCTGTATATCCAGCGTTTCGCCCCCATGCTGCGGATTGCCGTGCCCTATGGCCTGATGTCCTCGGCTCAGGTGCGCATGATGGCCAAGATCGCCCGCGACTATGACAAGGGCTACGCGCATATCAGCACCCGGCAGAACGTGCAGTTCAACTGGCCGGATCTGGAAGATGTGCCGGACATTCTGGCTGAACTGGCCACCGTGCAGATGCATGCCATCCAGACCAGCGGCAACTGCATCCGCAACACCACCACCGACCAGTTTGCTGGCGTGGCCAAGGACGAGATCGTCGATCCGCGGCCCTGGTGCGAAATCATCCGTCAGTGGTCAACCTTCCACCCCGAGTTCACCCATCTGCCGCGCAAGTTCAAGATTGCGGTCAACGGTGCGGTCAGCGATCGCGCCGCCATCGAAGTGCACGATATCGGCCTGGAAGCAGTGAAGAACGCGGCCGGCGAACTGGGCTTCCGCGTCTCCGTGGGGGGCGGTCTGGGCCGTACCCCAATCGTTGGCAGCTTTATCAACGAGTTTTTGCCCTGGCAGCACCTGATCAGCTACCTCGACGCCATCCTGCGCGTGTACAACCGCTATGGCCGTCGCGACAACAAGTACAAGGCGCGCATCAAGATTCTGGTCAAAGCTCTGGGCCCGGACGTATTTGCCCAGCGCGTCGATGCCGAGTTCGCCCACCTGAAAGACGGCCCCACCACCCTGACCGAAGCCGAAGTGGCCCGCGTTGCCGCCCACTTTATCGACCCGGCGTACAAGGCGCTGAACGATCAGGAGGCCGAGCTCGCCGCGCTGGATGCCCAGCATCCGGGTTTTGCCCGCTGGCGTCAGCGCAATACCGTGGCGCACAAGCAGCCCGGCTACGTGGCCGTGACCCTGTCGCTCAAGCCCACCGGCGTGGCACCGGGCGACGTCACCGACAAGCAACTCGATGCAATCGCCGACCTGGCTGATCGCTACAGCTTTGGCGAAGTGCGCAACAGCCATAACCAGAACATCATCTTGGCCGATGTCGAGCAGCAGCAGCTTTTCACCCTGTGGGGCGAACTGCGCGAGCATGGCTTCGCCACCCCCAACGTGGGCCTGCTCACCGATATCATCTGCTGCCCGGGCGGCGATTTCTGCTCCCTGGCCAACGCCAAGTCGATCCCGATTGCCGAAGCCATCCAGCGCCGTTTCGATGATCTGGATTACCTGTTCGACATCGGCGAAATCGACCTGAACATCTCCGGCTGCATGAACGCCTGTGGTCACCACCACGTCGGCCATATCGGCATTCTCGGCGTGGACAAGAAGGGCCAGGAGTTCTACCAGGTTTCCCTGGGCGGCAGCGCCGGCCGTGACGCCAGCCTGGCGCAGATCCTCGGCCCTTCCTTCGCCGAAGCAGACATGGCCGATGTGATCGACAAGATCATCAAGGTCTATGTCGAGCAGCGCACCGAAGAGGAAAGCTTCCTCGATACCTTCCGCCGCATCGGTGTCGACCCGTTCAAGGAGCGTGTATATGCAGCGAATCATTAAGAACGGCCAGATTCTGGACGAAACCTGGCACCTGCTGCCCAAGGACACCACCCTGGATCAGCTGTCCAACTGCGACGACCTGATCGTGCCCCTGGCTCTCTGGGTCGAGCACAGCAAGGCACTCAAAGCCCGTGACGGTGGCCTGGGCGTATGGCTGGACGCCGGCGAGGAAATCGAGGAAATCGCCGATCAGCTGGATAACTTCCAGGTCATCGCCCTGAACTTCCCGGCCTTTACCGACGGCCGCCACTGCTCCACTGCCTACCTGTTGCGCACCCGCTATGGCTACAAGGGTGAAGTGCGCGCCATCGGCGATGTGTTGCGCGACCAGTTGTTTTCCTACCTGCGCGTGGGCTTCGATGCCTTTGCACTGCGCGCCGACAAGGACCCCGTCGACGCGCTCAAGGCCTTCGAGGAATTCAGTGAGGTCTACCAGGCCTCCGCTGACCAGCCGCAGCCTTTGTTCCGCCGCCGCGCCTGATTCCTCAGGTTAAAAAGCCCCGCCTGTCCCTGGATAGGCGGGGCTTTTTGTTGGCGATGGTCCAGACCGTGCCTCAGGCTCTCACACTGTCCCAGGCCACCTGCGCAAACAGCTCACGGCAATCGGCCAACTGGGTGCGGGTGCGCCCCGCCAGCCAGTTACGGGCAAAATCATGGGTAGGACCAATGATCAGCGAAGCAAAGCAGTCCAGCGGTATGGCTTTGAACCACCCCTGCTCACGATAAGCGGCCAGGGCCTGCTGGATACGGGCGTAGTGACGCTGATTGGCCTCACGCAATTGCTCGCCCAATTCACTGGCCTCGACCCGGCTGCGGCTATGCAGTACGAAACGCGCCCACTCGGGGTTGGCGGCCACCCAGTCGATATAGCTGGTCACCAACAGCTTGACGCAGGCCTCGGCGCTGTCGGCCTGGGCAAAGCCCTGCTCCAGCAGTTCGGCATACTGCGCGGTGCCGGCCATATAGAGAGCGGCGAGAATGCGCTCCTTGTTGCCGAAGTGATGGTACAGACTGCCGATACTGGCGCCGGAACGATCACGGATCATCTCGATGGTGGTGGCATCCACCCCCACCTCGCTGATACAGGCCAGGGCAGCTTGGAGAATCTCGTCTTTGCGGGAACTGCGGGCCATGGGACTCCTTGGTAATGAAACGAGTCGCAGGCGTGTCAACCCAGATTGACCACAACCCTGCCGACCTGTTGACCGGCGAGAATCCGGGCAATGGCCTCAGGCAGCTGTGCCAGGCTTACTTCAGTGACAAGTGGCTCCAGGTTCAGTTTCCATTGCAACGACAACTTGTCCCACATGGACGCCTTGACCACCAGCGGTAGCTCCACCGAGTCCACGCCGAGCAAGTTGACCCCGCGCAGGATAAAAGGCAGTACGCTGGTATTGAGCGCCACCCCGGCAGTCAGGCCGCAGCATGCAGCACTGGCGCCATAACGCAGGGACTTGAGCACCTGGGCGAGGGTATCACCGCCCACGCAATCCACCGCCCCCCCCCAGCGCTCCTTGAGCAGTGGTCGCTCGCTACCCTCCAGCAACTGGCTGCGGTCGATGACCTCCTGGGCACCCAGGGTCTTAAGAAACTCGCCCTGCTCGACCTTGCCGGTGGCCGCCGTCACGCTGTACCCCAACTGGGTGAGCAAGGCCACCGCCACACTGCCCACCCCGCCGCTGGCGCCGGTAACCAGGATGGGCCCGGCATCGGGGCTGACCCCAGCCTGCTCCAGTTTGTCGACACAGAGCGCTGCCGTCAGTCCTGCAGTACCCAGAATCATGGCCTCGCGCAGTGATAGGCCCTGGGGCCGTTTCAGTGCCCAGGCTGCAGGAATGCGGATGTACTGGCCAAAACCACCCGAGGTGTTCATACCCAGGTCATAACCGGTGACGATTACCTCGTCACCAACACTGAACTCGGGCACAGCCGAGGCTTCCACTACACCGGCGGCATCGATACCGGGGGTATGGGGAAAGCTCTTAGTCACACCGCGGTTGCCGCTGGCGGACAGGGCATCCTTGTAATTGAGTGAAGAATACTGAACCCGGATCAGCAGATCGCCTGGCGGCAAATCATCGATCTGGCGTTGCACCACCACCTGCTCGAACTGTCCCGCGGCATTTTCACGGGCCTGCAATGCGCTAAAGCTGTTCATAGTCATCCTCTGTATACGCGGCGATTACCAGAAGCGCTGCTGGTTAAGGCGACTCAACCAGGTCAGGGCAAAACGATCCAGCGCCATGCTGGCCGCCAGGCCGACGCGCTCTTGCAAAGATTTTTTCTCGGCATAGTGCAGGTGAAACAGCTCGGCCGATTTCGCCCGCTCAGCCAGATACTCATCGCTGGTACCAAGCTGATCGACCAGTTGCTTGTCCTGGGCCGCCAGGCCCAGCCAGACCTCACCGGTAGCCACTTCGTCGATATTCAACTGCGGCCGATAACGAGCCACAAAGCCCTTGAACAGCTCATGGGTTGTTTCCAGATCCTCCTGGAACTTCTCCCGGCCCTTGTCGGTGTTCTCGCCAAACACGGTCAAGGTACGCTTGTATTCACCTGCGGTGAGCACCTCGAAGTCGATGGCGTGTTTTTTCAGCAGGCGATGCACATTGGGTAGCTGCGCCACCACGCCGATGGAACCTAGTACAGCGAAGGGTGCGGAAATGATCTTCTCGCCGATACAGGCCATCATATAGCCGCCGCTGGCGGCGACCTTGTCGATGCACACGGTCAGTGGCACCCCCGCCTGGCGAATACGGGCCAGCTGCGAGGCGGCCAGACCATAACTGTGGACCATTCCGCCCCCGCTTTCCAGGCGCAGCACCACTTCGTCCTCGGGCGTGGCCAGGCTCAGCAATGCAGTGATTTCATGCCGCAAGTGATCGGTGGCCGAAGCCTTGATATCCCCATCGAAATCCAGCACGTACACCCGCGGTTTGCTCTTGCCGGCTTTCTTGTCCTGCTTGACCGCCTTGGCTTCGGCCTTGAGCGCCGCCTTGAGTTGATCCTTGTTCAGTACCGACTGCTCCAATCGCTGGTGCAGCTGCTTGTAGAAGTCGTTGAGCTTGCTCACCTGCAGCTGCCCACCCAGGCCCCGCCCCTTGCCACGCACTGCAGCAACAGCCACCAATAACACGACAACGGCGACCAGCAGGGTAACCGTCTTGGCCAGAAACCCTATGTAATCGGCAAAAAACTCCACGCACTTCTCCCTTGTCCAGATGACGGCGCCCTTGATTGCGGCTCCTGCGAAGGCCCAAGCATACCCAGGCCCGGGGTGATCGGCCAGCGAGCCAGGCTATCCATCCACTTGCCCTGAACAATTCAAACAAGCGTATGTTTTTACGTTGACAGCGCCCCAAGATTCCCCCTACCCTCGCCAAACTTTCACCGTACCGGGAGCTCCTGCACACGTGGGCAGCATCTACCTGATTCGACATGGCCAAGCTTCCTTCGGCGCCGACGACTACGACGTGCTATCGCCCGTCGGTATTCGCCAGGCCGAAATACTGGGTAATCATTTGGCCAGCCTCGGTACCCAACTGGATCGCAGTCTCAGCGGTGATTTACGCCGCCAGCAACACACGGCCACTGCCGCACTGCAGCAACTGAGTGCCGCCGCCATCGCCGTACCGCCGCTGGAGATTGACCCGGCGTTCAACGAATTCGATGCCGACGCGGTGATTCGCGCCCTGCTCCCCGGCCTGCTGCCGGAAGAACCCGAAGCCCTGCACATACTGCGTAATGCCGCGCAAAACCGCGCCGAATTCCAGCGCCTGTTCGCCAAGCTGATCGGCCGCTGGCTCAGCGGCGAGTACGAGCAACCTGGCCTGCAGAGCTGGCAAGCCTTTGTTGCTCAGGTGCAAGCCGGTCTCGACCGCCTGCTGAGTCAGGCCCATAGCAAACAGAACATCGCCGTGTTCACCTCCGGCGGTACTATCACCGCCCTGCTCCACCTGATTACCGGCATCGCCCCGACCCAGGCGTTCGAGCTGAACTGGCAAATCGTCAATACCTCGCTAAGCTGCCTGAAGTTTCGCGGCAGCCAAGTGAGCCTGGCTTCCTTCAACAGCCATGTGCATCTTCAGCTGTTGAAGGCGCCGGAACTCATCACCTATCGCTGAGTCCGGCCCACTGCTCCCTGACGGGCGCGAGAAAAACCTGAAAATAAAGGAAGACATCATGAGCGTTGCAGACATCGTCACCACCATGCAGTCCAAGTTCAACGCTGGCGCCGCTGCCGGCCTGGATCTGGTATTCCAGTTCAACATCGAAGACGGCGAGAACTACGCCCTGATCGTCAAGGACGGCACCTGTGCCGTTGAAAAAGGCGACAACGCCAACGCCAACGTGACCCTGATCATGGACACCGAGACCCTGAAAGGCATCACCAGCGGCGAAACCGATGGCATGCAGGCCTTTATGGCTGGCAAGCTGCGCGCCGAAGGCGACATGATGCTGGCCATGAAACTGGGCGAACTGTTCCCGGTTTAAGCGGCAAGGCAACACGCACAACAGAAAAACCGGAGTCCCGTACTCCGGTTTTTTTTCACCTGAAAATCAGACTTACCCGGCCCATCAGGCAACCTGATCAAGGGGCAACACGCCGGCCTATAAAGGCCCGTATCACTTGTGAGCCACAGGCAGCAGCATTAGATTAGCCAATAATATTGGGCACCCATCATAAGCAGAAGGGATAAACATGGCGCTTACTGACCAGTCCACCCGCATCCGCACAGGCGAAGAACTCGACACCGCAGTGATCGACCAGTACCTCAAGGCTCATATTCCCGGCCTCACCGGCGAGCCGCGGATCAGCCAGTTCCCCGGCGGCGCCTCGAACCTGACCTATCTGCTGGAGTACCCGAACCAGGAGTTCGTTCTGCGCCGCCCGCCCTTCGGCCACAAGGCCAAATCGGCCCACGACATGGGCCGCGAGTACCGCATCCTCAATCAGCTCAACGCCGGCTTCCCCTACTGCCCCAAGGCCTACGTGCACTGCACCGACGAGTCGGTGATCGGCGCCGAGTTCTATGTGATGGAGCGGGTCAACGGCATCATTCTGCGCTCGGACATGCCGGCCGAGCTTAATTTCAGCCCAGAACAGACCCGCGCACTGTGCAATAGCTTTATCGACAAGCTGGTCGAGCTGCACAACGTCGACTACCAGGCCTGTGGCCTGG
>JBFHPI010000067.1:0-10929 GCA_041592855.1 Pseudomonas sp. | reverse complement strand
CAGTTGGCCCACCTGCCCTCGGTGGGGCAGTTCGGTCAGCTGGAAATGGAAAGCCTGCTGCGGCTGCAGCCGGATCTGCTGGTGCTGGGGCCGGACAGCATCAGCATGGCTCAGCGTCAGCAACTGCAGGCCATGGGCTTGGATCTATTGGTGGTGGAGCCGCGCAAACTGACGGAATTGGCCGAGCAGTTTGCCGAGGTGGGGCAACGTATCGGGCGCGCCGAACAAGGCCGGCGCTTGCGGGCCCGCTTCAATCAGGGCCTGGCCGAGCTGCGCCAGCGTTATGCCCGACCGCAGCCGCTGCGCCTGTTCTATCAGGTCTGGGATGTGCCGCTGTATACCCTCGGCGGCGAGCAGATCATCAGCGATGCCCTGGGCGTATGCGGTGCCGAGAATATCTTTGCCGAGCTGTCTCTGCCTGCCCCCCAGGTCAGCGTGGAGGCGGTACTGGCGCGCAACCCGGAGGTGATCCTGGCAGGGGTTCAGGAACAACTGGACGCCTGGCGTATCTGGCCCGGGCTGGCCGCGGTTGAGCGTGAGCAGCTCTGGCGGGTGCCGGACGATGGCCTGGAGCGGCCGAGTTTCCAGATGCTGGGGGCGCTGGAAAAGCTCTGCCAGCGCCTGGTGACTGCCCGCTAGAAACAACAGGGCCGCGTATAAACGCGGCCCTGTTGTTTCTGCTGTCGCCTTAGAAGCGATAGCCGATGCTTAGCTGCACCTGTTCTTCCGGGGCCGGGTAGCGGTTGGCGGCGCTGCCGAAGGCATCGTAGCGCTTGCCGGTGAGGTTGTTGAGTCGCAGCTTGCCGCTGAACTGCTGGTAGTCGTAGCTCAGGGCGGCATTGAACAGGGTATAGCCGCCGGCCCTGGACTGGGCATTGGCATCGTCCCCGGAGTAGTAGCGGCTGCCGGTATGCACCGCTTCCAGATAGGCCTTGAGCCCGGCCAGCAGCTCGTAGCTGAGGTGGGCGCTGGCGCTATGCCGCGAGACCCAGGGTATATCGTTGCCCTTGAAACTGCCGGCGCGGTACTCGGCATCGGTAAAGCTGTACTGGCCGCCGATGCTCAGGCGCTGGCTTAGCTGTCGTTCGGCTTCCAGCAGCAGGCCGTCGCGACGGGTCTTGTCCAGATTGATATTGGCGCCCATACCGTTCCAGCCAAACGGGTTGGGAATCAGCGAGTCGTAGAGCAATTCATCCTTGAGGTCGAGGCGATAGAGCGTGGCCTGGTAGCGCTGCACGCTGTCCTGCCATTCGATGCCGCTTTCCCAGGACACGCCGGTCTGTGGCTTGAGAAATTCGACGCCGGGCAGGACGAAGCCGTTCTCGTCCACATTGGCCCAGCGCAGCACATCCTCGCGTTTGATAAACAGCCGGGTCTGCTGGTTGGCCTGCCAGCTCAGGCCGATGCTGCTGCTCTCCTCGCGGTCGGTGTGGGTCTTGCCGGCCGCCTTGTTGCGGTCTTCCGCTTCGCTGGCGCGATAACCCAGGGTCAAGGTCAGGTCGCTGCCGAGGTTCTGGCTGTACTGGCTGTACCAGTCACGCAGGGTCTGACGGAACAGGGTGGCATCCCAGGCGCTTACCAGTTCGTAGTCGCTGGTGATGTGGTCATGGCCCAGCAACCACTCGGCGCGGCCCAGGGTGTTGTCGAAGCGGGCGCTGATGCGTGGGCTGAAGGTTTCGATACGGGTGCCCTGGTCGAAATCCGAACCCGGTCCCCAGCTGCCAACCCCGTCCTGATCGCTATGGCTGTAATCGAAGTGGCCGCTCCAGACATCGTTCAGGCGCTGCTCCAGGGCAAAACGATGCACCTGGGTTTTGCTGTCATTCCAGGCCTGGGAGCTGCTCTGCTTGCGATCACTGCGGCGGGCGATGCGGGAGATGCTGCCGGGGTAGAGCAGCTCATCGTCCACCGACTGGTACTCATAGAGGGCATGGCCGCGTTCGTGGTCATAGCGCAGGCGGGCGAAGGCATTGCTGTAGCTGGCGTTATTGTGGTCGCGGTAGTTGTCCTGGGTGCGTGATTCGCCACTCAGATAGGTGGAAAAGCCGCCGCCGAGCTGTTGGTGGATATGCCCGCGGAAAGCTTCCAGATCATGGCTGCCACGGCTGGCTTCCAGGTAGCCTTCGCTCTGGCGCGGGGTGCGGGTGATGATATTGATTACCCCGCCCACGGCCTGGTCGCCATACAGCACGGTGCCGGCACCCCGGATGATCTCGATACGCTCGATATTGGCCAGGGGGATGCTGTTCAGATCGGGACCGGCAAGGGCGGGCTGATTGAGCCGGCGGCCATCGACCAGCACCAGTGTGTTGTTCACCGCGTTTTCGCCAAAGCCACGCAGGCTGAGGGCGGCACGATTACCATCGCCCATGGTGTCGCGGATCTGCAGGCCCGCCTGACTGCGCAGCACATCGAGCAGGGATGTGGCGGCAGTGGCTTCGATCTGCTTGCGCTCGATCACCTTGACGCTGGCCGGTGCCGGGGTCTGCAGGGGGGTGGCGCGGGTAATGACCAGGGGTGGCAGCTCGTGGCTGCCGGTATCGTTGGCAGCCAGGCTGATGCTGGGGGCAAGCGCCACAGCCAGGGCAAGACGGGACAGTTTCATCTAGAGAATCCTCAAAAGGTCGAACGACTTTTGAGGAGGGCAGGGGCAAGAACGGGCGCGCGACGGGCAACGCCTGAGCTTGACGGTGATGCCCTCCGCAACACCAGTCACATCCAGCAAGGCCGGTCTCCGGACTCTCGACATGGCTGGCCTCGTCCTTCCCAGATCACTCCAGTGGACAGTGTGAGGCAGCGCGCAGAATGGCTCTGCAGTCGATTACCGTTGCGGGGGCAGTGCCGGGATGGCTCGAGGTGAACGCACCGGCTTCCCGTTTAACGCCGCTTCACGGGGAAGGGCGCACCTTGGCGGAAGTAAAACGCCGCGCACCTTAATGCGCGGCCAGATGAAATACAAGCAGGTTCGGCTCAGCTCGGGATGAGTGGTGCTGAAGCGCTCAGCTGGGTCAGGCGTTCGCGGATGGCGCTTTCGATACCCGCAGCGTCCAGCCCGCATTCCTTGAGCATCTGCGCCGGCTTGGCGTGCTCGACATAGTAGTCGGGCAGGCCCAAGTGCAGCATCGACCCGAGGATGCCAGCATGGGCCAGGCATTCGCTGACCGCGGAGCCCGCGCCGCCCATCACGCTGTTCTCTTCGATGGTCACCAGCAGTTCGTGGCTGGCTGCCAGCTGACGCACTAGGGCTTCATCCAGGGGTTTGACAAAGCGCATATCGACCACCGTGGCCTCCAGGGTTTCGCCCACCTTGAGGGCCTCGGCGAGTTGCACACCAAACACCAGCAGGGCAACTCGCTGGCCATGGCGGCGAACGATGCCCTTGCCGATTTCCAGGGGCGCCAGGCCCGGCTCGATGCTGGCATTGGGGCCACTGCCGCGGGGGTAGCGCACCGCCGCCGGGCCGTTGTACAGGTAGCCGGTGCTGAGCATGCGGCGCAGCTCGTTCTCGTCGCTCGGCGTCATCACCAGCATGCCGGGGATGCAGCGCAGGTAGGAAATATCGAAGCTGCCGGCGTGGGTTGGACCGTCCTCGCCGACCAGACCGGCACGGTCTATGGCGAACAGTACATCGAGGTTCTGCACCGCCACGTCATGGATCAGCTGATCGTAGGCACGTTGCAGGAAGGTCGAATAGATCGCCACCACCGGCTTGGCGCCTTCGCAGGCCATGCCGGCCGCCAGGGTTACTGCGTGCTGTTCGGCGATGGCCACGTCGAAATAGCGCGCGGGATAGCGCTCACTGAACGCCACCAGATCCGAGCCCTCCTTCATCGCCGGGGTGATGCCCACCAGGCGCTCGTCCTGGGCGGCCATATCGCACAGCCACTGGCCGAACACACTGGAGTACTTGGGACCAGAGGCTTTCTTCGGTTCTGCAGCTGGAGCGTTGATTGGCTCCAGCTTGGTGATTGCGTGATAGCCAATCGGGTCCGCTTCGGCGGGGGCAAAGCCCTTGCCCTTCTTGGTCACCACATGGAGAAACTGCGGGCCGTCGAGGTCACGCATATTGCGCAGGGTGGCGAGCAGCGTGGGCAGGTCATGACCGTCGATGGGGCCAACATAGTTCCAGCCCAGCTCCTCGAACAGGGTGCCGGGCACCAGCATGCCCTTGGCGTGCTCTTCGACCTTGCGCGCGATCTCCCAGGCGCCGGGCAGGCTCGAGAGGATCTTCTTGCTGCCCTCGCGCATGCTGGCGTAGGTGCGGCTGGAGATAATCTTGGCCAGGTAGTTGGACAGGCCGCCGACGTTCTTGGAGATCGACATGTCGTTGTCGTTGAGAATCACCAGCATATCGGCATTGACGTCGCTGGCATGGTTCAGCGCCTCGAAGGCCATGCCGGCGGTCAGCGCGCCGTCACCGATCACTGCCACGCTCTTGCGCCGGCTGCCCTGCAGGCGGGCGGCGATGGCCATACCCAGGGCCGCGCTGATGCTGGTGCTGGAGTGGCCGACGCCAAAGGTGTCGTACTCGCTTTCCGAGCGACGCGGAAAGGCGGCGATGCCGTCCTTCTGGCGCAGGCTGCCCATCTGCTCCCGGCGACCGGTGAGAATCTTGTGTGGATAGGCCTGGTGGCCCACATCCCATACCAAACGGTCATCCGGGGTGTCGAAGACGTAATGCAGGGCCACGGTCAGCTCGATCACCCCCAGCCCGGCGCCAAAATGCCCGCCGGTCTGCCCCACCGTGTACAGCAGGTATTGACGCAACTCATCGGCCAGGGTTTCCAGCTCGGCCTCACCCAGGCGGCGCAGTTCATCCGGCGTGTTGGCGCGGTCTAAAAGGGGCGTCAGCGGGCGTTCACGGGGAATCTCGTGGAAGGTCGTCGGCATCGGGCGGGTCGTTATAGGTGCAAAAGATGCGGCAGTTTACCCGAAGCGCCGGAAACTGCCCAAACATGCTTCGATTCGGCACGCAGGCCAGGACGCGGGCCGGCTCGGCCCAGGCGGAGCAAGCGCTCCCGGATTGCAGACGGCCATGGGCGGGTTTAGCTGCGCCGCTCGACGATAAAGCGCGCCAGTTCTCGCAGCGGCTCGGCGGCCGAGTCGAAGGAGCGCAGGGCATGCAGGGCCTGGTCGCGCAGCTCCAGGGCGTAAGTCTTGGCAGCGTCGAGGCCGAGCAGGGCCGGGTAGGTGGGCTTGTGATTGGCCTCATCCTTGCCCTGGGTCTTGCCCAGAGTGGCGGTGTCGCTTTCGACGTCGAGGATATCGTCCTGCACCTGGAACGCCAGGCCGATGGCCCGGGCATAGCTGTGCAGGGCTTTGAGTGCATGCTCGTCGGCCTGGCCGCTGGCCAGGGCGCCGAGTTGCACGCTGGCTTCGATCAGGGCGCCGGTCTTGTGTCGGTGCATCAGTTCCAGGTCGGCCTGATCAAGTTGGCTGCCTACTGCGCCGAGGTCGATGGCCTGGCCGCCCACCATGCCGGCGGGGCCCGCCGCACGGCTCAGGCAGGCCAGCATGGCCAGGCGCAGTTCACAGCTCGACGGGTTGCCGCGGGGATCGCTCAAGGCCTCGAAGGCCAGGCTCTGCAGGCCATCGCCAGCGAGAATGGCACAGGCTTCGTCAAAGGCCTTGTGGGTGGTGGGCTGGCCGCGGCGCAGATCGTCGTCGTCCATGGCGGGTAGGTCGTCGTGCACCAGGGAGTAGGCATGAATCAGCTCCACCGCGCAGGCCGCGCCGTCGGCGCGGTCAAGGTCGCCGCCGAGGGCTTCGCAGGCCGCGTAAACCAGCAGCGGACGGACCCGTTTACCGCCATTCATCACGCTGTAGCGCATGGCCTGGTAGAGCCGTTCCAGCTCACCCTTGGGTGCTTGCAGATGCTGATCCAGGGCGGCGTCAACGCGCGCCTGGCAGCGCGCTTGATAGGCCGCGATCATGCCTGTGGGTCCGGATCGAAAGGCGCCGGCTGCAGTTCCCCGTCACGCTCCATCAGGATCTGCACCTTCTGTTCGGCCTGGGCCAGGGCCGCCTGGCACTCGCGGGTCAGGCCAATGCCTTGCTCGAAGGCGGTCAGTGAGTCCTCCAGTGACAGCTCGCCCGTCTCCAGGCGCTCGACCAGTTGCTGCAGGTCGTTCAGGGATTGCTCGAAGTCGAGGGCGGCTTTCTTGCGGGCCATGGCGGCGTTCTCGTAGGCGGCAGATTTAACCGGCGCGACACTAGCAGAGCAGGGCAGTGCGGGCAAATTCGCCGGCCCGTTAGCCGAGCATGCCGGTGCCGCGTGCCATCAGCACCGCCAGCAGCGGCAGGAGCAGTAACAGCAGCAGTTCCAGGCGGATCGCCAGGGTCACCCAGCGCGCCTGGCGGGCGCTGACGACAGGCACCTGGCCGGCCTTAAGGCTGCCTCGCCAGTTGATAAAGACGAAGGTCGGCAGCACGGAGATCAGGCCCACCAGGATAAACAGGCCGACCTTGGCGTGGAACAGGACGTTGTTCAGGTAGTAGTCCAGGCCCTTGCCGAACCACAACACGCGGGCCAGGCCGGTCAACAGCACCGCTGCGGCACAGATTCCGTAGGCAATATCCGTGACGATCAGGCGGCGGGCACGGGCCAGATCCAGCGGTAGCTTGAATTGCACATGCTCGATGCTGAGCAGGGCGAACAGAATAAAGATCGACAGGTAGTGCAGGTAGGCGGCAAATGCTTGGCCCATACGGGTGTCCTTTGGCAAGTCGGTCAGTCGGCGAATTCAACTCGGTTGCGGCCATTGCCCTTGGCCAGGTAGAGGGCCTTGTCGGCACGCTTCATGGTTTCGCTCGGCGCCTCGCCCGGAGTGCGCAGGGCCGCGCCAATGCTGATCGTCAGGTTGATCGGCTGATCGTCGATGGTCACGGCTTCCTTGCTCAGGGCATGGCGAATGCGCTCGGCTATCTGCAGCAGTTCGGGTTGGTCATGGGCTTGCAGCAGCACCACGAACTCTTCACCGCCGCTGCGGGTTACCACGTCCTGTGGGCGGACGGCAGCGCTGATGCGCCGTGCGGCTTCCCACAGCACCTGATCGCCGGCGGCATGGCCGTAGTTGTCGTTGATCTTCTTGAAGTAGTCGAGGTCGCAGAACAGCACGCCCAGATGCAGCCCCTGTTCGTCGGCCTGCTGCTGGCGCAGGGGCAGGAAATGGTTGAGGCCGGCGCGGTTCCAGAGCTGGGTCAGTGGGTCGAGCATGGTCTTGCGTTGCTCGCGGCTCAGCGCGGCCTGCAGTTTGGCCGTCTGTTCGCTGACATGGCGCAATTTCAGGTAACCCTCTACCAGCACGGCCATGTCGACAAACAGGCGCAGTTGTTTGGCGCTCAATTGCCGTGGCGCCGGGTCGAACATGCACAGGGTGCCCAGCGCCTGTCCTTCTTCGGAGAACAGGGGTTGGCCCGCGTAGAAACGGATTTGCGGGCCACTGAGCACTATCGGGTTATCGCAGAAGCGGGGGTCGTTGTGGGTGTCCTCGATAATAAACGGCTGGGTGTTGAGAATTGCATGGGCACAGAAAGAGATGGTGCGGGGGGTTTCGGGAATATCCAGGCCAATGCGCGACTTGAACCACTGGCGGTCATGGTCGATCAGGCTGACCAGTACAGTCTTGACTGCAAAGACTTCGCGTACCACACGCACCAGGGTGTCCAGATAGGGATCGGCGGGGGTGTCGAGCAGCTCAGTGTCATCGAGAATCTGCTGGCGTAGCACTTCGTCGCACGGCATTTCGGGGCTGAGCATGGGCTACTCCTGCAGGGCTGGGGCGAACCATTGGCCGGCACGGTTCAGGCGATAAGCATAGCTGGCCAAGCACAGGCTGCGCAGGGCCATAAAGGCCAGAAAACTCAGCCACAGGCCATGGTTACCCAAAGGCTGCAGGGCCCAGGCCAGCGGCAGGGTCAACAGCAGGGCCAGAAGCATGGCGTCGCGCATCTCACGCGCCCGTGTGGCGCCGATAAACAGGCCGTCGAGCAGGTAACTCCACACCGCCAGCAAGGGCAACAGAGCCAGGTAGGGCAGGTAGACGAAGGCCGTTTCGCGCACGCTGGGGATGTCGGTTTGCAGCTGGATAAAGGCCTGGCCGCCGAGCAGGAAGAACAGGGCGAAACCCAGGCTGGCCAGCAGCGACCAGGTGCCGGCCACCAGCAGGCTGCGCCGGAGCGCCAGACGATCACGGGCGCCCAGGGCATGGCCGCACAAGGCTTCCACGGCATGGGCCAGACCGTCGAGGGCGTGGGCGGTGAGCAGCAGGCCGTTGAGCAGCAGGGCATTGGCCGCAACGGTCGCCTCGCCCAGGCGGGTGCCCTGCACGGTAAGCAGAAAGAACACCAGTTGCAGGGCCAGGGTGCGGATAAAGATGTCGCGGTTGACCGCCAGCAGCGGCCGCCAGTTGAGCCAGCGCTGCAAGGCTGGCCAGTCGATACGCCCGCTCAGCTTGCGCAGCGCCCGCCGGGCCAGATACAGGCCGAGCAGCGCGCCGCTCCATTCGGCGATCACCGAGGCCCAGGCGGCGCCCGCCACGCCCCAGTGCAGACCGAGGACGAAGAGCAGGTCGAGCAGCACATTGAGCAGGTTGGTGGTCAACAGGATCAGCAGCGGCCCTCGGGCGTTCTGCGTGCCCAGCAGCCAGCCGACCAAGGCATAGCAGGCCAGGGCCGCGGGTAGGCCCAGCAGGCGAATCTGCAGGTAGTGGCGGGCCAGTTCATCCAGCTGCGCCGAGGGCTGCATCAGGGCCAGGGCCGCGTCGGCGAAGGGCAGGGCCAGACCGGCTAGCAGCAGCGCCAGCACGGCGCCGAGCAACAGGGCCTGCAGCAGCACCTGGCGCAGCGCCGCGCCATCGCTGCGGCCGGCGGCCTGGGCGGCGAAGCCGGTGGTGCCCATGCGCAGAAAGCCGCTGGCCCAGGTCAGCAGGGTATACAGGCTGCCGCCCACGGCCACGGCGGCCAGCTGGTGGGCGTGGGGCAGGTGGCCAATCACCGCGCTGTCGACCAGGGCCACCAGGGGCACCGAGAGGTTGCTCAGGATCATCGGCGCGGCCAGGGCCCATACCTTGCGCTGGGTCGGGGTATGGCGCCAGGCGTCGAGCAGCAGGAACATGGGCGCGGGATTCTCCTCGAAGGGGATTCTGTGACGGGCCATGGGGTTGACCGTCGGGGGCTCGACTATAGTGTCAGGCCTGTGCACCCACCAGCTTTTGGAGCCCCCATGCCGAACAAAGGACTGCTTCTGGCCCTGCTGCTGAGCCTGCTCAGCGCCTGTGATTCCTCCACCCCTGAACCGGCCAAGGTCAGTGTCACCGAACCGGTTGCAGCCGATCGCGCACAGCCGCGACCGCAGGCCGATCTCAAGGCTCTGGCAGCCCGGTATGTGGGGCGCGAGCTGAGCGTGGTGGACGTGTCGGAAGTCCAGCTGGAGGGTGCCAGTACCCTGGCCCTGAGCTTTTCCGTGCCCCTGGACCCGCAGCAGAAATTCGCCGAGCGCCTGCACCTGGTGGACAGTGTCAGCGGCAAGGTGGATGGCGCCTGGGAGCTGTCCGATAACCTGATGGAATTGCGCCTGCGCCCCCTGGAGCCCAAGCGCAAGTTGCTGTTGACCGTGGATGCCGGTTTGCGTGGGCTCAGTGGCCAGAGCCTGGCCAAGGAATACAGCAGCCAGATAGAAACCCGCGACCTGCAGCCCAGTGTCGGCTTCGCCAGCCGTGGCTCGCTGCTGCCGACCCGCCTGGCCGAAGGCCTGCCGGTGATTGCCCTGAATGTGGACAAGGTCAATGTGGAATTCTTCCGCATCAAGCCCGAGGCCCTGCCGCAGTTTCTCGCCCGCTGGGGGCGCAGCAGCAACCTGGACACCTGGGAGGCGCGTCAGCTGCTGCCCA
This sequence comes from Pseudomonas sp., assembly GCA_041592855.1. Taxonomy (GTDB): domain Bacteria; phylum Pseudomonadota; class Gammaproteobacteria; order Pseudomonadales; family Pseudomonadaceae; genus Aquipseudomonas. The sequence goes on along the minus strand of JBFHPI010000067.1, from coordinate 1,039 downwards.
TGGCCGAGCTGGTGTATGGCGGGCGCTTCGATCTCGATCCGGCACCCAACACCCGCGAGACCCTGTTGCTGCCGATTGCCGGCCTCGACGCCCTGCAACAGCCCGGGGTCTACCTGGCGGTGATGCGCGCCGCCGGCAGCTATGCCTATTCACAGCCGGCCACGCTGTTCAGCCTCAGTGATATTGGCCTGTCCGCCCACCGCTCACGCAGTCATCTGGATGTCTTCACTCAGACGCTGGAAGGCGGAAAGGCGCTGGCTCAGGTGCAGCTGCGCCTGCTCGACGACAAGGGCCAGTTGCTGGCCGAGGGCAGTACCGATAAGCGTGGTCATGCTCAGCTCCCGCTGGTGGCCAAGGCCCAGGTGCTGCTGGCGCAACAGGACGGGCAGACCAGCCTGCTACGCCTGAACACACCGGCCCTGGACCTGGCCGAGTTCGATATCGCCGGGCCGCGTGCGCAGCCGTTGCAGTTTTTCGTGTTTGGCCCGCGGGATCTGTATCGCCCCGGCGAAACGGTGCTGCTCAATGGCCTGCTGCGCGATGCCGATGGCCGCAGCGTGGCGGCCCAGCCGGTGCATGTGGAGGTGCGCCGGCCGGACGAGCAGGTCAGCCGCAAGTTCGTCTGGCAGGCCGATGAGTCCGGGCTGTACCAGTATCAACTGCAGCTGGCCGAGGAAGCACCCACCGGGCGCTGGCAGCTGCTGCTGGATCTGGGGGGTGAGGCGCCGCAGCTCTATGAGTTCTCGGTTGAGGACTTTCTCCCCGAACGCCTGGCCCTTGAACTCAAGGGCAGCGAGAGCCCCTACAGTCCGACGCAGGATGCCGAGTTCCAGGTCAGTGGGCGTTACCTGTACGGCGCGCCAGCCGCCGGCAATCGCTTGAGCGGCCAGCTCTATGTGCGCCCCCTGCGCGAGCTGGCCAGCCTGCCCGGCTACCAGTTCGGCTCGGTCACCGAGGCGGAGCTGAGCCAGGATATCGAGCTGGAGGAAACCAGCCTGGATGACCAGGGGCAGGCCAGCCTGAGCATCGACAGCCGCTG
>JBFHPI010000066.1:0-10933 GCA_041592855.1 Pseudomonas sp. | reverse complement strand
TCGTGATGCGCGACTTCCCAGATGTAGCGCAGTTGTTGAAGCTTCATAGAAATCCCTCAAAGCAGATGGGCAGCCGTTCAGGTTACCGGCGTTTTTATATAACCATTTTCGTAGGTATAGCAGTTAATTTAGATCAGAAACAAAATTCACCCTGCGTCTCCTTCAGAGTTCAGCGCGGCCTCGGTGTTGCAACATGGGCACCAGGTACACCGGCACTTCGCAAAGCTGCACCAGCCGTGAGGCCGTGCGTCCAAGGGGAATGTCCATATCAGTGCCGTGACTGTGGCTGCCCAGTACCAGCAAATCCACCCCCAGTTGCTGGGCCTCGTCAAGAATCACCAGAGGCGGATCGCCCTGAACTACCCGTACCGCGCGAATCAATTGCAGATCCTGGCTGGTTTCGCCAATCTCGTCGCGAAAGCCTTCCAGTACCCGTTGCTCGATGCTGGCCATCACGCTGCTCAAACCATTTCTGCGCAGCTCCTTGAGTCGTTCTTCATCCAGATAAGTTTGCAGCACCGACTCGGCAAACAGTCCCATGGGTTCAACCGCATGCACGACATAGAGGTTGGCATTAAAGGCGCGGGTCAGGGCCAGGGCGTGCTGCAGGACGTAAGGCGCATAAAGCCCCAGGTCAGTCGCATAGAGAATCGAGCGGATCATCCGGCCTCCTTGACTGCCTGACGGGCGGGCCTGATTTGAGCTTAGCAGCGCCAACCATAAGTCCAAGTCGCCGCGAGTTTTGAGGACGAATGGTTATATGTAATGGGACCGGTGACGGGCACACCCCGGCGGCCTTAGCCCTGCCAGCCCTCTTCACGCAGGCGCTTGTACAGGGTGTTGCGACTGAGTTTCAGGGTGCGTGCCAAGTGCGAGACATTGCCGCCACAGGCCTGGAGCTGGCTGAGCAGATCCACTGCGGGGGCACTGTCGAGGGGCTCCGTGGGGGCTTGGTCGGGAGGGCTGGCGGGCGATTCGCCGCAGCGCAGATCGGCAAAGAAATCATCCGGCAGATGTTCCGGGCCGATGGGCTGTTCGTCGGCCATGGCCAGGGCGATCTGCAGCACGCTGCTGAGCTGGCGCAGGTTGCCGGGCCAGGGGTGGCGTTCGAACAGGGCCATGACTTCCGGACTGAGCCCGGCCTGTTGCTGCGGCTCGCGATGGTGGTCCCAGATGCGCTCTACCATGGCGGCCTTGTCCGTGCGCTGACGCAGTGGCGGCAGCTCCAGGTTGAGGCCGCTGATGCGGTAATACAGGTCCTGGCGAAAGCGTCCGGCCTCCACATCCTGGCGCAATGGACGATTGGTCGCCGAAATCAGGCGGATGTCCACCGGGTACAACTCACTGCTGCCCAGGGGCTGCACACAGCGTTCCTGCAGTACGCGCAGTAGGCGCGCCTGCACGCGCAAGGGCATGTCGCCCACTTCGTCGAGAAACAGCGTGCCTTTATGGGCCTTGCGAATCAGGCCGATGCTGCCTTTCTGACTGGCCCCGGTAAAGGCACCTTTCTCGTAACCGAACAGTTCGGACTCCACCAGTTCGGCTGGGATCGCTGCGCAATTGACCGCGATCAGCGCCTCTTTGGCCCGCGAGCTGGAGTGGTGCAGGGCCTTGACGAAGACCTCCTTGCCGACACCGGTCTCGCCCTGCACCAGGATCGGGATGTTCTTTTCCAGCAGGCGCTCGGCCTGGCGCACCGCCTTGTCCACCCGTGGGTCGCCGAGGTTGATTGAGGCCAGGGTAAAACCATTGCCCTGGGCTTGCGCCGGGGTGTCGGCGGCCGGGCGGAAATCCCGGGCCTGGATCGGTGCAGGGTGCTGTGGCCGTCTGAGCTGGGCGTGAAAGCGAAAGCGGCCCCCGGCGCGCAGGCTGAACGGCTGCCCTTCAGGCTGGCTGAGCAGCTGTTGCAGGGGCAGATCAAACAGGTTCTCGATGTTCACCCGGGCCAGGGCGACACCGAGCAGGCTGTCGGTGCGGCGGTTGGCCGAGACCACCTGACCCTGCTCATCGAATATCAACAGCCCGGCCCAGGGGCTTTCCAGGTTGTCCAGGCTGGTGTTGAAACTGAGTTGAAAGTAGCGCTGCTTGAACAAGTTGAGAATCAGCCGGTTCTCCACCGACTGGCTCATCATCTTGACCATGCCCAGGGTGTGCGAGGGCGGCAAATAGCTGTCGCTGGACACATCCAGCACCGCGATCATCTGCCGCTGCTCGTCGAAGATCGGAGAGGCCGAGCCGGTCATAAAGCGGTTGGCCTTGAGGAAGTGCTCGTCGTGCTGGATATGCACCGGCTGGGCGCAGCTCAAGGCGGTGCCGATGGCATTGGTGCCGGTGTAGCGCTCCAACCAGCTGGCCCCGGCGACGAAACCGGCGGCGCGGCTGGGTTCGATAAAGCGCTGGTCCCCCCAGGACTGCAACACCTGGCCCTGCTTGTCGGCCAGCATGATCAGGCAATTGGAGTTGGCCAGGATGTTGCCGTAGTAGGGCAACACTTCCTTGTGGGTGGTTTGCACCAGGGCGTGCTGGCTTTCCAGCAGGGCGGACACTTCGCCAGCGCCCGGCTGGTTGAAAACAGGGGTGCTCAGGTGGGTCAGGCCGTAGTCGCGGCAACGCGACCAGGAGTCCTGAATGATGCGGTCGTGGGGCAGGGCAGCGGCAGCTTCGGCCATCACTTGGGTCTCAGTATTGTTCTTGTTGTTATGGGGTTCGGTCTGCGCCGAAGCCTGGTCAGTGTCGCTTATGACTGTTCAATGTCAACGCTGCGACTGTTCAAGTGTTCACTGTGCACTGTTCAAAATTGCTCAAGGGCTTTGCTGAAGCTGTTTGAGGTTTTTTAAATTCTGATTGCAAATCAATAGGATGTATAAGTTTGTTGGGGCTTGGCACGGAACTCGCCTTGTTAGAAGGAGATAACAAGAAAAAGGACGGCCCATGTCACTTACCCTGGAGCATGTCACGCGGATCGTTGATAACCAGCTGCATATCGACGATGCCTGCCTGAGCTTCGAGCCCGGCTCCTTCAATGTATTGCTGGGTCGCACCCTGTCCGGCAAGACCAGCCTGATGCGCCTGATGGCCGGCCTGGACAAGCCCAGCAGTGGGCGCATCCTGATGAATGGCGCGGACATGACCCATGTCTCGGTGCGCCAGCGCAACGTCTCCATGGTTTACCAGCAGTTCATCAATTACCCGACCCTGACAGTGTTCGAGAATATTGCCTCGCCACTGCGCCAGGCCGGGATGAGCCAAGCCGAGATTCTCGACCGGGTGCATGCCACGGCGAAGATGCTGCGCATCGAAGGTCTGCTTGCGCGCTATCCGTTGGAACTGTCCGGAGGCCAGCAGCAGCGCACCGCCATGGCCCGGGCCCTGGTCAAGGATGCTTCACTGATTCTGTTCGATGAGCCGCTGGTCAATCTCGACTACAAGCTACGCGAAGAACTGCGCCAGGAGATGCGTGAGCTGTTCGCCGCCCGTCACACCATCGCCATCTACGCCACCACCGAGCCCAACGAGGCCCTGGCCCTGGGCGGCACCACCACCATCCTGCACGAAGGGCGGGTGGTGCAGAGCGGCAAGACCGCCGAGGTCTATCACCGCCCGCAGCAGGTGCTGGCTGCCGAACTGTTCTCGGAGCCGGCGATCAATCTGATGCCCGGTCGCATCAGTGGCACCGAGGTGAGCTTTGCCGATACCGTGCATTTCCCGCTTAACCCGGACCTGCAGGGGATAGCCGAGGGTGAGTATCGTTTCGGGGTGCGTCCCAGCCATATCGGCCTGGTGCCGTCCAACGATGATGACCTGGAGCTGGCGGTGATTGTCGAACTCGCGGAAATCAGCGGTTCGGAAACCTTTCTGCATGTGCGCAACGAGCAGTTTGTCCTGGTGCTGCACTTGCCGGGGGTGCACGAATACGACGTCGATACGCCGATCCTGATCTATATCCCCACCCACAAGCTGTTTGTCTTCGCTGCTGATGGCCAGTTGATCCAGGCCCCCAGTCGCCGTTTAGCAAGGAGCGCCTGATGGCCGAGATACGCTTGCACAACCTGGCTCACAGTTACAGCCGCCAGCCCGAGGGACCGGCCGATTACGCCATCCGCGAGATGAACCATGTCTGGCAGCAGGGCGGCGCCTATGCGCTGCTGGGGCCGTCCGGCTGCGGCAAGTCGACCCTGCTGAACATTATCTCCGGGCTGCTCAGCCCATCCCATGGCGAGGTGCGATTCGACGGCAATGTGGTCAACCGCCTGCAACCCGAACAACGCAATATCGCCCAGGTTTTCCAGTTTCCAGTGGTCTACGACACCATGACGGTGTTCGATAACCTGGCCTTCCCGTTGCGCAATCAGGGCATGAACGAGGCCAAGATCCTGGCCAAGGTCAACGAGATTGCCGAGGTGCTGGAGCTGCATCCGCTGCTCTACAAGAAGGCCAGGAACCTGACCGCCGACGAGAAGCAGAAGGTCTCCATGGGACGCGGCCTGGTGCGTGATGACGTGTCGGCGATTCTCTTCGACGAGCCGCTGACGGTGATCGATCCGCATCTGAAATGGAAGCTGCGCCGCAAGCTCAAGCAGATCCACGAGCAGTTCAACATCACCATGATCTACGTCACCCACGATCAGCTCGAGGCATCGACCTTCGCCGACAAGATCGCGGTGATGTACGGTGGCCAGATCGTCCAGTTCGGCACCCCGCGCGAGCTGTTCGAGCGGCCCAGCCACACCTTCGTCGGCTACTTTATCGGCAGCCCCGGGATGAACCTGATCGATGTGCTGCCCTATGCCGGCGGGGTGCGTTTCAACAACACCCTGTTGCCGCTGTCGCCGGCCTTGAATCGGCGTATTGCCGAGCGGCCCGGGGCCAAGCTGAAAGTCGGTATCCGCCCCGAGTTCGTGCATGTCTGGGACGGCCCCAACGACGATGCCCTGTGTGGCGAGGTGGTGCACCTGGAGGACCTCGGCACCTACAAGATTCTCAGCCTGAAACTCGATGGTCAGCTGCTCAAGGTGCGTCTGCAGGAGGACCAGGCGGTGCCTCAGCAACGGGTCTACCTGAGCTTTCCGGCGCAGTGGCTGATGCTCTACGCCGACGACTTTCTGGTCGAAGCGCAAGCGCTGGAGGGGCAGCCATGAAGGTGCAGAACAACAAGGCCTGGTGGCTGGTACTGCCGGTATTTGTGCTGGTGGCCTTCAGTGCCATCGTACCGATGATGACGGTGGTCAATTACTCGGTGCAGGACATCTTCGATCAGTCGACGCGCTACTTCGTCGGGGTCGACTGGTACAGGCAGGTACTGCAGGACAGCCGCCTGCATGAATCACTGCTGCGCCAGTTCATCTTCTCCGGCTGTGTGCTGCTGATCGAAATTCCGCTGGGCATCGCCATCGCCCTGTGCATGCCGACCAAGGGCCGCTGGGTCTCGCTGGTGCTGATCGTGCTGGCCATTCCTTTGCTGATTCCGTGGAACGTGGTGGGCACCATCTGGCAGATCTTCGGCCGTGCCGACATCGGCCTGATGGGCTGGACGCTGAACAGTCTCGGCATCGCCTACAACTATGCCTCCGATACGGGAGACGCCTGGGTCACGGTGCTGATCATGGACGTCTGGCACTGGACCTCGCTGGTGGCGCTGTTGTGCTACTCCGGGCTGCGGGCGATTCCCGATGTGTATTACCAGGCGGCGCGGATCGACCGGGCGTCAGGCTGGGCGGTGTTCCGCCATATCCAGCTGCCCAAGCTGAAAAGCGTGCTGCTGATTGCGGTCATGCTGCGCTTTATGGACAGCTTCATGATCTACACCGAGCCTTTTGTGCTCACCGGAGGCGGTCCGGGTAATGCCACCACCTTCCTCAGCCAGACCCTGACCCAGATGGCCATCGGTCAGTTTGATCTGGGACCGGCGGCGGCGTTCTCCCTGGTGTATTTCCTGATCATTCTGTTGGTGTCCTGGCTGTTCTATACCGCCATGACCCACAACGACAAGACGCGCTGAGGTTGACCATGACGCTACGCAAGCAAGTGGTACTGGGGCTGTACATCCTGTTCCTGCTGGTGCCTATCTACTGGCTGCTGAACATGTCGTTCAAGAGCAACACCGAGATTCTCGGCGGCCTGAGCCTGTGGCCCCATGACTTTACCCTGGCCAACTATCGGGTGATCTTCACCGATCCCAGCTGGTATGAGGGCTACCTCAACTCGCTGTACTACGTGACTCTGAATACGCTGATCTCCCTGGCCGTGGCACTGCCGGCGGCCTATGCCTTCTCGCGCTACCGCTTTCTCGGTGACAAGCACCTGTTCTTCTGGCTGCTGACCAACCGCATGGCGCCGCCGGCGGTGTTTCTGCTGCCGTTCTTCCAGCTGTATTCATCCATTGGCCTGTTCGATACCCATATTGCCGTGGCCCTGGCCCACTGCCTGTTCAATGTGCCGCTGGCGGTATGGATTCTTGAAGGCTTTATGTCCGGGGTGCCCAAGGAAATCGACGAGACTGCCTATATTGACGGTTACAGCTTTCCGAAATTCTTCGTGAAGATCTTTATCCCGCTGATCGGCTCGGGCATTGGCGTCACCGCATTCTTCTGCTTCATGTTCTCCTGGGTCGAGTTGCTGCTGGCGCGCACCCTGACCTCGGTAGACGCCAAGCCCATTGTCGCGGTGATGACGCGCACCGTGTCGGCCTCGGGCATCGACTGGGGCGTGCTGGCGGCGGCCGGGGTTCTGACCATACTGCCAGGCATGCTGGTGATCTGGTTTGTCCGTAACCATGTGGCCAAGGGCTTCGCCCTGGGTCGGGTATAAGGAGAGGCATGATGGATTGGATGGCCTGGACGCTGCCCACCGCGCTGTTTTTCGGCGTTATCGGCACGCTGCTGGTGGGCATGACGGTATGGGAGTTGCGTTCGCCCTGTATCGAACGCAAAGGCTTCTTGCCGATCACCACCACCCGTGGTGATCGGCTGTTTATCGGTCTGCTGGGAAGCGCCTACCTGCATCTGCTGGTGGTGGGCATGACCGACTGGAGTGTCTGGATAGCCTCGCTGCTATCGCTGTTCTGGTTGTTTGCAGTAATGCGCTGGGGGTAGACGGGGGTTGCCCGCTTACTTCAGCTAAACCCCTGAGATGGAGGTCTCTATGTTCGACAATAACAAGAAAACGCGACATAGCATGGCGCTGGCTGCCTTGCTGACGTTATCCGGCCTTAGCGGTGCGGCCTGGGCGGACGCCTATGAAGAGGCGGCAAAGAAATGGATCGCCGAGGAGTTCAGTCCTTCGACCCTGACCCCCGAGCAGCAACTCGAAGAATTGAAGTGGTTTATCCAGGCCGCCGAACCGTTTCGTGGCATGAGCATCAGCGTTGCCTCGGAAACCATCGCCACCCATGAGTACGAGTCCAAGGTGCTGGCCAAGGCCTTCAGCGAAATCACCGGGATCAAGCTCAAGCATGACCTGATGCAAGAAGGCGATGTGGTGGAAAAACTGCAGACCCAGATGCAGTCGGGCAACAACATCTACGATGGATATAACAACGACTCCGACCTGATCGGCACCCATTTCCGCTATGGCAAAGCGGTCGCCCTGACCGACATGATGGCCGGCGACGGCAAGGACTTCACCTCGCCGACCCTGGATCTGGACGACTTTATCGGCCTGTCCTTCACCACCGCGCCGGACGGCAAGCTCTATCAGTTGCCCGATCAGCAGTTCGCCAACCTTTACTGGTTCCGCGCCGACTGGTTCGAGCGGCCGGAACTGAAAGCCAAGTTCAAGGAAATCTATGGCTACGAGCTGGGTGTGCCGGTCAACTGGTCGGCCTACGAGGACATCGCCGATTTCTTCTCGGTGCATGTCAAGGAAATCGATGGCCAGCGCGTCTATGGCCATATGGATTACGGTAAGAAGGACCCGTCCCTGGGCTGGCGCTTCACCGATGCCTGGTTCTCCATGGCCGGTGGCGGTGACAAGGGGTTGCCCAATGGCCTGCCGGTGGATGAGTGGGGGATTCGGGTGGATGGCTGCCGCCCGGTCGGTTCCAGCGTTTCCCGGGGCGGCGATACCAATGGCCCGGCGGCAGTCTATGCGACCACCAAGTACGTCGACTGGATGCGTCAGTATGCCCCGCCGGAAGCCCAGGGCATGACCTTCTCCGAGGCCGGCCCGGTGCCAGCCCAGGGCGCCATCGCTCAGCAGATTTTCTGGTACACCGCCTTTACCGGCGATATGACCAAGGCCGGCCTGCCGGTGGTCAACGAGGACGGAACGCCGAAATGGCGCATGGCGCCTTCGCCCAAAGGCCCGTACTGGGAAGAGGGCATGAAACTGGGTTATCAGGACGCCGGGTCCTGGACCTTCCTCACCTCCACCCCGGACAAGCAGCGTCTGGCTGCCTGGCTGTACGCCCAGTTTGTTACCTCGAAAACCGTGTCGCTGAAGAAGACCCTGGTCGGCCTGACGCCGATTCGCGAGTCGGATATCAACTCCCAGGCGATGACCGATATCGCGCCGAAACTGGGTGGTCTGGTCGAGTTCTATCGCAGCCCGGCCCGGGTGCAGTGGACGCCGACCGGCACCAACGTACCGGACTATCCGCGTTTTGCTCAGCTGTGGTGGCAGTTCATTGCCGAAGCCGCCAGTGGCGACAAGTCGCCGCAGCAAGCGCTGGATGGCCTGGCAGCCGCCCAGGATACCCTGCTCGGTCGCCTGGAACGCTCCGGTGTACTGGGTGAGTGCGGCCCCAAGCTGAACGAGGCGAAAGATCCGCAGTACTGGCTGGATCAGCCGGGTGCACCCAAGCCGAAACTGGCCAACGAGAAACCCCAGGGTGAAACCATCAGCTACGACGAGCTGTTGAAGTCCTGGGAACAGGCCAAGAACTGAGAGCACTTGCCGCGGGGGCGCCTCGGCGCTGCCCGCTGGCCGTCTTTGCGTTCGAGCTCAGGCCAGGGTGTCGCCCGCAATGCCCTGGCCGGTTGTCCGTCAGTGCGTGCCGCCCTGGGCAGGCATGGCCAGCAGCTGCTTTTCCTGGTTCCAGTCGAAGGGCTCGCCGCTTTCCTCGGCCTGGAAGCGCCGCTCGTCAAGCAGTTGGTACAGGGCGATTTCTTCGTCCGGCATGTAGTGCAGGCAGTCGCCGCCGAAGAACCACAGCAGGTCACGGGGGACCAGGTGGGCGATCTGCGGGTAACGCTGGAAGATCTGGCTGATCAGGTCCTGGCCCAGGTACAGGCTGCTGTCCGGGGCATCGGGCAGCTCGGCGAGCAACTCGTCGTAGCGCTCGATAAACATGGCATGGCTGTCATCGAGAATCTGCTCAGCTTCACCCAGAGCCACCAGGATGGTGCGCAAGTGGTTGAGCAGGGCGAGGTGGTGGTCGATGTGGGCGTTGGCCATGGGGCAATCCTGTAGGTAAAACGGGCGCGCCAGTATAAGGCTCGCGTCGCCCGCTGTCCTGTTTGCATTGCCGTGGCTCAGCGCACCTTGCCGGCGGCCAGGGTCAGTTCCTCCTTGCTGAAATCATCCACATCGATCACCACCCGCCGCGCCGCTTCGGCCTGCTGCAGGCTGTGGGCCTCTTCGGCATTGAGCACGCCCGCAGCCTGGGCGGCCTCGATCAGATTTTGTCCTGGCAGGGTTTGAACCTGGCCGGCTTTCACGGCCTGGTGCAGCTTTTTCTGCAGCGGTTGTGCTTCGCGCAGCAGGTCAATTGCATGCTGCAGGGCGCCCACCGGGTCCTGTTCGGCTTGCGGGCGATGGCAGCCTTCGAGCAGCTCCTCCAGGGCCGGGTCGCCGCTGTTGCGGCCTATAATGCCGGCCACTTCGGCGTCCAATGCATCGCTCGGGCCTTTATGACGGCGGCCCAGCGGCAAGACCAGCAGGCGCAGGACGCAGCCAAGGGCTTTGCTCGGGAAATTGCCGAGCAGTTCTTCCAAGGCCTGCTCGGCCTTGCCCAGGCTTTCCTCCATGGCCCAGCGCAGCAGGGGCTGGGAATGCTCGGGGTAACCCAGGTCGTGGTAGCGCTTGAGCGCGGCAGAAGCCAGGTACAGATGGCTGAGCACATCACCCAGGCGAGCGGACAGGCGCTCACGGCGTTTCAGCTCGCCGCCCAGCAGCATCATGCTGGTGTCGGCGAGCAGGGCGAAGGCTGCGGCCAGGCGATTGAGAGCGCGGAAATAGGGGCGGCTGATACGATCCCCCGGCACCTGGCTGAAGACGCCCAAACCGAGGCTGAGGACCAGGCTGCTGGCGGCGTTGCTCACGGCGAAGCCGACATGCTGCAGCAGCAGGGCGTCGAATTCCTGCAACGCCTGGTCCTGGTCTTCGTGGCTGGCCAGGGCCATTTCCCTGAGTACATAGGGATGGCAGCGGATCGCCCCCTGACCAAAGATCATCAGGTTGCGCGAGAGGATATTGGCCCCCTCCACGGTGATAAAGATCGGCGCCCCCTGCCAGGAGCGGGCCAGGTAGTTGTTGGGGCCCATGACGATGCCCTTGCCGCCGTGCACGTCCATGGCGTGGCTGATGCATTCGCGACCACGCTCGGTCAGGTGGTACTTGAGAATGGCCGAGAGCACCGAGGGCTTCTCGCCCAGATCCACCGCATTGGCGGTGAGGATGCGCGCGCTGTCCATCAGCCAGGCGTTGCCGCCGATCCGCGCCAGGGCTTCCTGAATCCCTTCAAAGGCCGACAGCGGCACATTGAACTGCTCGCGGATCTGGCTGTACTGGCCGGTGGTCAGGCTGGTGAACTTGGCCGCGCCCGTGCCGACCGCCGGCAGGGAGATGGAGCGGCCCACGGACAGGCAGTTCATCAGCATCATCCAGCCCTTGCCGAGCATTTCCTGGCCACCGATCAGGTAATCCAGGGGGATGAAGACATCCTTGCCGGAATTGGGCCCGTTCATAAAGGCGGCGCCGAGGGGCAGATGACGGC
>JBFHPI010000065.1:0-10943 GCA_041592855.1 Pseudomonas sp. | reverse complement strand
TGATCATCGTCGACTCCGTGGCGGCCCTGGTGCCCAAGGCGGAAATCGAAGGGGAAATGGGCGACATGCACGTGGGCCTGCAGGCCCGTCTGATGAGCCAGGCCCTGCGCAAGATCACCGGCAATATCAAGAATGCCAACTGCCTGGTGATCTTTATCAACCAGATCCGCATGAAGATCGGCGTGATGTTCGGCTCCCCGGAAACCACCACCGGCGGTAATGCCCTGAAGTTCTACGCCTCGGTGCGCCTGGATATCCGCCGTACCGGCGCGGTCAAGGAAGGCGACGAGGTGGTGGGCAGCGAGACCCGGGTCAAGGTAGTGAAGAACAAGGTGGCGCCGCCCTTCCGTCAGGCCGAGTTCCAGATTCTCTATGGCAAGGGTATCTACCGCAATGGCGAGATCATCGACCTGGGTGTGCAGCTGGGGCTGCTGGAAAAATCCGGCGCCTGGTACAGCTACCAGGGCAACAAGATCGGCCAGGGCAAGGCCAACTCGGCCAAGTACCTGGAAGACAACCCGGAAGTGGCCCGCACCATTGAGGGGCTGATCCGCGACAAGCTGCTGGTGGCCAGCGGTCCGGCCAGCAAGGCGACTGTCGATGATCTGGCTGAAGCCGAAGTCGATATCTGATTCAGCCCATGAGCCTTGCCCTGGATAACCCCGTCGCGGTGCGACGGGCGGCCATGGACCTGTTGGCGCGGCGTGAGCACGGCCGGGTCGAACTGACTCGCAAGTTGCGTCAGCGCGGCGCCAGCATCGAGTTGATTGAAACGGCCCTTGAGCGTCTGGCCCAGGAGGGGTTGTTATCCGAGGCGCGCTACCTGGAGGCTTATATCGCTCATAAGGGACGAGCGGGCTATGGTCCGCTACGTATCCGCGAGGAGCTGAGCCAGCGTGGCCTTAGCCGTGGCGATATTGAACAGGCCCTGGCGGCCAGCGCTATCGACTGGTTCGAGCAGCTGCAGCAACTCTGGCGGCGTAAGTTTGCCGGCCAGTACCCCCGCGATGCCCGGGAACGGGCCAAACAGGGGCGTTTTCTCGCCTACCGTGGCTATTCCATGGAGCTGATTGGCCGCCTGCTGCGCGGCGATCTTCACGACTGACCGCTTTGCGTAGAGGCACTTTGCGCAACAAGTCAGTAGGGTTAGCCATGCGCACCAAGGCTTCGAACTGTAAGTTGCACCCTGCAAACCCCGCCCAGGGAACTGATCATTCAGGCATTTTCCGCCCAGTGCTGCGGGTCGTTTAACAGGTCCAGCAGTTCGCGCAGGCGTCCGTGATCCCGGCCGTTAAAGGCAAAGGCCAGGCGGGTCAGGTCGCACAGTTCCGGTTCATCCCGTTCAGCTTCGCAACGAGCCTGCTGCTGAAAGCCGCCGCTCTTGCACAGGCTGGCGAACTGCTGATTGATCAGCTGCAGGGCACTTGTGCTCAAGGCATGGTTGAGGCGGATGACGAAGCGGCCTTCCAGCCAGCGACTGGAGTGGAAGTTGCCGTAGAAGCGCGCGATTTCCTCGGTGGCCTCCTCGGCACTGTGTACCAGGCGAATCAGACGCAGATCCCCAGGCAGGATATAACCGTTGTCGCGCAGCTCGGTGGCGATAAATTCCAGAGCCTTTACCCAGAAGCTGCCATCCGGCTGGTCGAGCAGCACCACCGGCACCAGCGGGCTCTTGCCGGTCTGGATCAGGGTCAGCACCTCCAGTGCCTCGTCCAGGGTGCCGAAGCCGCCCGGGCAGAGCACCAGGGCGTCGGCCTCCTTGACGAAGAACAGCTTGCGCAGGAAGAAGAAGTGGAAGGGCAGCAGATTGCTGCTGCCCTGCATCGTGGCATTGGGGTTCTGTTCGAACGGCAACACGATATTGAAGCCCAGGCTGTTTTCCACTCCGGCGCCTTCGTGGGCCGCGGCCATGATGCCGCCACCGGCACCGGTGATCACCATCAGATCATGCCGGGCCAAGGCTGCCCCCAGTTCCCGGGCCAGGGCGTAGAGCGGATGGTCTCTGGGCGTACGGGCCGAGCCGAATACCGTGACCTTGCGCCGGCGTTTGAACGATTCCAGGGCGCTAAAGGCATGCTCCATTTCGCGCAGGGTTTGCAGCATGATCTTGGCATCCCAGCGGCTGCGATCGGCCTGGGCCATATGCACCACGGTGCTGAGCATCTCGCGGTACAGCGGCAGGTTGGGGCTGCCGGGTGGGGTGACCAGGGTGCTGAGCTCCTCCAGTCGGGCGTTCAGGTCGGTGCCGCTGGTTTGAAAGTGGCGTGACAGGTAGTCGTCGGCTTCGTAGGGCATGGCTTGTCTCCCGGATTGGCCACCCATCGATCCTGTGTGCGGCCTTGGCAGGCTGTGGCAAAACGACCTGGGTTGTCTGACCGGTGTTAACAACAGCCTGCTGGTACTGAGTATGGCCGCATATAAGCAGCCAGGGACAGAGACCGGCTTACAGGGCGATTTGTTCGCCCGGTTCGGGAATATTGGCGATCCAGTTGAGGCGTTCGCGCAGGACCTGCTGCAGGGCCTGCATCTTTTCCAGTTCGCCATGCACCAGATACAGCTCGGGGTGGTGGTCGAAATGGCTGACCCAGTCGATCAGCTGCGACTGCCCGGCATGGGCGGAGAAGCCTCCCAGGGTATGGATCTTGGCTTTGACCGCGATGCGCTGGTGCAGCACCTTGATGCTCGGCGCGCCGTCGACTATGGCCCGACCCGGTGTGCCGCGGGCTTGAAAGCCGGGGAAAATGACATGACAGTCGCTGCGCCAGAGGTTGTGCTTGAAATGATGGCTGATACGCCCACCGGTGCACATACCACTGCCGGCAATGATGATCGCACCGCTCTTGATCCGGTTGATGGCCATGGATTCATCGGGTGTCGGGGTGCAGCGCAGAATCGGTAGCCAGTCTTCAATGCACTTGAAACCGCGTCCCGCGAATTGCGCCCGATCCTGCGGATCAAACTGTTCGTGAAAGCGTGAGTAGATGGCGTTGGCGCGAATGGCCATGGGACTGTCGAGAAAGACGGCCTGCTGCGGCAGACGGCCTTCCTGATAGAAACGGCCGAGGTAGAAGATCAGATCCTGGGTGCGGCCCACGGCGAAGGAGGGGATCAGCACATTGCCGCCGTCGCGGTGGGCTTGCTGCAGGATCTCCGCCAACTCGTCCAGAGTGTCTTCACTGCAGCGGTGATCACGGTCACCGTAGGTGGACTCCATCAGGACCACATCGGCACGGTTGAGCACCGTGGGGTTATGCATCAAAGGCGAACAGGTGTTGCCCAGGTCGCCGGAGAACACCAGGCGTCGGGTCAGGTGATGGTCCTGGACCTCGATCTCGACAATGGCCGAGCCGAGGATATGTCCGGCATCATGGAAGGTAACCTGTACGCCCTTGGCTACTTCGCGGGGTTCGGCATAGTCCATGGCCTGGCGCTGGCTCAGGGCCTGCTCGGCATCTGCGGTGGTGTACAGCGGGCTGATCGGCGGCTTGCCCATGCGCGCGCGCCACTTGTTCTCCCACTCGGCGTCCTTTTCCTGGAGAAAGGCGGCGTCCAGCAGCATGAGCTCCATCAGCTCGCAGGTGGCCTCGGTGGCGAAGATCGGCCCGCGATACCCGGCGGCGACCAGTTTCGGCAGCAGGCCGGTGTGGTCGATATGAGCATGGGAAATCACCACGGCATCCAGGGCTAGAGGGTCGAAGGCAAATGGCTCGCGATTGCCTTCCTGCTCCTCACGGCGGCCCTGGCGCATGCCGCAGTCGAGCAGCACCTTGGCGCCATCGCGACTTTCAATGAGGTAGCTGGAGCCGGTGACTTGCTGGATGGCGCCGAGAAAGTTGAGCAGGGCCATGGGGATATCCTTGTCATGTGAGTAGGGAGACAGCCTGGAGCAAAAGAGCATCAGGGGCCTTGATACAGGTCATAAGCGTGACGCGCCGCGTCTTCTAGACTGCGACAAAGCCAAGGAGAGTGCCCATGACCCAGTTATTTCCCAGTGCCGCTGATCTTGCCAGGCATGCCGTTGAGCAGCCGCTGTTTGCCCTGTGGCAGCAGGGCCGCGGACCTTTCAAGCATAGCCCGCAGACCTGTGCGGCGGTTTATCGTCTGGCCCATCAGCTGGTTCAGGCCGGACGCCAGCCCGATCTGGCCAGTGTCTATCGGCTGCTGATCGCACTGGATCGGCTGAGCGCTGCGGGCCTGTGGCTGGTGGTGCATATGACCTACGCCCGTCGCGTGCGCCTGGATGGCCAGGCCCTGCAGCCCGAGGATTTCAAGCCGGTGCCGGAAGGCCATACCGGCGGCGCACTGAATATGGTGCCGGCCTATGCCGGCTACCTGGCGCTGAACAGCCTGACAGGGGAAACCCGTGGCTGGCTGATGGGGCAGGGGCACTGCGTGGCGGCCATCGAGGCGCTCAACCTGCTGGTGGCCAACCAGCACCCCGAACAGGCCCAGCGTTATACCTTCAGCGAGGCCGGCATCAGCCAACTGGCGGCGGATTTCTACAGCTATGCGCAGAACGCCCAGGGGCAGGTCAGCGTGCCCCTGGGCAGCCATGTCAATCCGCACACGGCTGGGGGGATTGCCGAGGGCGGCTACCTGGGCTTTGCCGAGTTGCAGTACGCCCATATGCCCCTGCCGGGGGAGAAGCTGGTGGCCTTTCTCTCCGATGGTGCGGCCGAGGAACAGCGTGGCAGTGACTGGATGCCGCGCTGGTGGCGCGTCGAGGACTGCGGCGTGGCGCTGCCGGTAATGATCGCCAATGGTCGGCGTATCGAGCAGCGCACCCAGCTGGGTACCCCGGATGGACTGGAAGATTTTCGGCTGCATCTGCGTCAGTGCGGCTTTGACCCCTTGAGTTTCGATGGCCGTGATCCCGCCGCTTTTGCCTGCGCCCTCTGGGAGATGGAGCAGCGTCTGGAGCATCGAGTCCAGGAACTGCACAACGGGGTGATCGGTTACCCGCTGCCGATGCCCTATGGCATTGCAGAAACCACAAAGGGCTTCGGTTTTTACGGTGCCGGCAGCAACGCCGCACATAACCTGCCGTTACCGGCCAGTCCGCATTCTGATCAGGCCGCCAGGGCGTTGTTCAATCAGCATGTGGCCCAGCTCTGGGTGCCCGAGGCCGAGTTGCGCCAGGCCTGCGCTTTGTTCGCCTTGCGCCCTGGCCGGCCCCCGGAGCGCGATCATGCCCTGGCTCGACGCGAGCCGCAGCTGCCGCAGATGCCCGCGCTGCACTATGTCGATAAGGCCTGCTCGCCCATGGCGGCCCTGGATCGTTACTTCGTCGATCTGGTCAAGGCCAACCCGCAGTTGCGCCCACGGGTGGGTAACCCCGATGAACTGGCCAGTAACCGTCTGACCGGCGTGCTGAAGGCCTTGCGCCATCGGGTTATTTCCCCGGAGAGCGAGCTGGAGTCGGTGCAGGGCGCAGTGATTACTGCGCTCAACGAGGAAGCGGTGGTCTCGGCCTGCCTGGCCAATCAGGGTGGCCTCAATCTGCTGGCCAGCTACGAGGCCTTCTGCGTAAAGATGCTCGGCGCGGTGCGCCAGAGCCTGATCTTCGCCCGCCAGCAGAAGGAGGTCGGACGTCCCGCTGGATGGCTGGGCTGGCCCCTGGTGGCCACCTCCCATACCTGGGAAAACGGCAAGAATCAGCAGTCGCACCAGGACACCACCTTTTGCGAGGCATTGCTTGGGGAGATGAGCGATATGGTCCGGGTGCTGTTTCCGGCCGATCACAACTCAGCGCTGGCATTGCTGCCGGCGATCTACCAGAGCCGTGGTGCTCTGGCCTGCATGGTTATTCCCAAGCGTGAGCGGCCCCAGGTATTCAGTGCGCAGCAGGCCGAGCAGCTGGCCCGCGACGGTGCCATTCTGGTGGCCGAGCAGGGTGCCGGGCAGCCTTTGCTGCTGATCGCCAATGGCAGCTATCAACTCGCTGAGATGCAACGTGCTGCCGCTCGTCTGAGTCATGCCGGTTGTGCCTGGCGTCTGATTTACTTACAGGAGCCGGGACGTTTTCGTGCACCACGCGATGGCTGGGAGCAGCAGGTAGTGGCCGAGGCCGGTGCCGTCGAACGGCTGTTCCCGGCCGCGTGTCGCCAGCGTGTGTTGTTGACCCATATGCGCCCGGAAGTGGCCCGCGGGCATTTGTGGCCGATTCTGGGCGATGCGACCAGTAGTCGGGTGCTGGGTTACATCAACCGTGGTGGCACCTTGGATGAGGCCGGCATGCTGTTTGCCAATCGGGCCAGCTGGCTCCATGTGTTGCAGGCTGCCGCCGCGTTGCGGGGGCTGCCACTGGAGACCTTGCTGCAGGCTGGAGAGTTGGCCCTGTTGCAAGGGCGGGGTGATCCCCGCTGTTTGCGTTAAGGCTGTAACGCGCCATGGCCAAGGGGGCCATGCCGCTGGGATGGGAGGGGCAGGTATGCCTAAGTTGACCCTGGATGTGGAGCTGGAGCTATACCGCCTGTTGCAACAGGCGGCCCGCAGTAATCAGTTGAGCCTGGAAGACGAGTGCGTCAGACGCCTGGAAGGTGGCGTCAGGCGTTCACACTATATGGAGGCCTTGCTGGCAGATCTGCGCGCTGACGATGAGCAGCGTCGCAGCCTGCCAGGCAGCGGATGAGCTTACTCCAGGCCGCAGTCGGTTTTGCTGAACCGCTCGTTGGTCACCGGGCGATTGCTTTTGTATTCGCTGAATTCGTAGCGCAGGGTCGCGCCCTGGGCCAGCAGTCGGCGAAACCCTGGGTTGCGGCAGACGCTTTCGGCGAGTTGTGCGCGCACCTTGTCGGGGTTGCCACGCATCTGTCCGGCATGTTCGCTGCGCACGCTCAGGTGGTTGATCAGCTCATGGCCTTGCACGCTGTAACCCTGATCGAGAATGTCTGCATTGATCGCCCTTGGGGTGCCCTGGCTGCTTTCCCGGGCCACCTGCGTCAGCAGCTTGCTGAGTTCGAAGTCTTGCAAGGTGGTGCCCTGAGCCAACAGTGGCAGGGACAGGCTCAGCGTCAGTGCGGTCAGGCGTAGCATGGTGTTCTCCGGTATCTGTTAGCGACTTCGACCGCGGGCCGCTTGTCGAGGTTCATACCCGTCCATCTTAGTCGTGATGGCTAGTGGCAGTCATGGGTCGGTGGCTTTGTTAGACTGCGCGGCCCTCGCTTCTGCCATCGTTGTCCTCCAGGTGCGTCATCCATGAGTCATGCCGTTGCCCGTCTGCGCGCCGCCCGTCTGGCCCGCAGCGTCAAACCCTTTGTCGCCCGGGGCAGCAAATCCCAGCGCTGCCCCCAGTGTCGGGTGATTCCCAGCCACTGCCTGTGCGCCTGGCGCCCTCGGGTTGAGGCCCAGGCGGCCATATGCCTGCTGATGCATGATGTGGAAGCGCTCAAGCCGAGCAATACCGGCTGGCTGATCGCCGATGTGGTAGCGGACACCACAGCCTTTGGCTGGTCGCGGATCGACGTGGACGCCGCTTTGCCGGCGCTGCTAAGTGACCCGCAGTGGCAGCCCTATCTGGTGTTTCCCGGGGAATATGCCGCCGCCGAACGGGTGGTCGGCGAGGTGCGGCCAACTGCGGGTAAACGGCCGCTGTTTGTGCTGCTGGACGCCACCTGGACCGAGGCACGCAAGATGTTTCGCAAGAGCCCCTATCTGGATCACCTGCCGGTGCTCAGCCTGCAGCCCGAGCAGCTGTCGCGCTACCGATTGCGCCGCTCCAAGCGCGATGACCACCTGTGTACCGCCGAGGTGGCGGCCCTATGCCTGGAGCTGGCCGGCGACGAGCGCGCGGCCGAGGCTCTGGATGCCTACCTGGATGTATTCAGCCAGCATTATCTGGCGGCCAAGCGTCAGCTCAGCCTTGACTTGGATGATGAGCTACATCGGCGCCTGCAGCCCTTTCTGCCGTCTTAGACTGCATGGACTGGGGCGCCGGGCGCGGCCACAGCTGGGCCAGCAGCATGCCGGCGAACATCAGGGCGCAACCGAAGTAACCCTTCAGGTCCAACGATTCACCGAGCATCCAGGCTCCCGCGACGGCGGCGAATACCGCCTCAAGGGAGAAGATGATCGCTGCGTGGGAGGCAATGGCATCCTTTTGCGCCACCACCTGCAGGGTAAAGCCCACGGCCACGCCGAGGATGCCACCATAGAGCAGGGCCGGGCCGGCGGCAAAAATGGCCTGCAGGCTGATTTCCTCCAGCACCAGAGCCAGGATCAGGCTGATCGCTGCGCAGGTGGCAAACTGCACCACCGCCAGGCGCAACGGGTCGTGACGGCTGGCGAAGAAGCCCACCAGCAACACATGAATACCCCAGACAAAGGCGCCGGCCAGTTGCAGCCAGTCGCCGGAGGCCACCACAAAACCCTCGCCGACGCTGAGCAGGAACATCCCCACCACCGCCAGGCAGGCGCCCAGCCAAATGCCCAGGCTGGTCTTGTGGCCGATAAACAGGCCCAGCAGCGGCACCACGATGACATACAGGCCGGTGATAAAGCCGGAGTTGGTCACTGTGGTAAACAGCAGCCCGACCTGCTGCAGGTTGATGCCCAGCGCCAGGGCCAGACCCATCAGCACGCCGCCACGCAGCAGTTGGCGGTTGAGCTTGGCTACGGGGGCGGTCTGGCGGTTACGTTTTTCCAGCCAATGGATGATCGGCAGCAGCACGACCACCGCCAGGGCGAAACGCAGGCCGGTATAAAGAAAGGGGCCGATGGCATCCATACCGAGGCGTTGCGCGACAAATACCGACCCCCAGATCATGGCAGTCAGCAGCATCAGCAGGTCGGCGCGCAGGGTGTTGCTTCGCATTTTCTATACTCGTTTGGGCAAAGCGGCGACTTTGCCGCAAAGTATCGAACTTGACCACCCCGTCACGTCTCGGCATGCTGAGGCGCTTTTTGCCTGGGCCGGCCTTGCCGGCTCCACACATAACAAGAACAGGATCTGCCATGGCCGCTTTTGAAATCCTGATTGCCGACGATCACCCGCTGTTTCGCAGCGCCCTGCAGCAAGCCCTGACCCTGGGCCTGGGGCCCGATGTGCAACTGGTGGAAGCCGCCAGTATTGCCGAGCTGGAGGCTCAGCTGGTGCAGAAGACAGACTGGGACCTGGTGCTGCTCGACCTCAATATGCCTGGCGCCTACGGTTTTTCCGGTCTGGTGCTGCTGCGTGGGCAGTATCCGCAGATTCCCGTGGTGATGGTCTCTGCCCAGGAAGAGGCGGCCGTGGTGGCACGCTCCCGGGAGTTTGGCGCCAGTGGCTTTATCCCCAAGTCCAGTTCCCTGGAAACCATCCAGCAAGCGGTGCGCCAGGTGCTCGATGGCGAGGTCTGGTGGCCGCAGCAGAGCGACGAGGGCGCGGCCCTGAGTGCCGAGGCCAAGGCCGCCAGCGCCGGCCTGGCGAGTCTGACGCCGCAACAGTTCCGCGTGCTGACCATGGTCTGCGATGGCCTGCTGAACAAGCAGATCGCCTATGAACTGAGCGTCTCCGAGGCCACGGTCAAGGCTCATGTCACCGCCATCTTCCGCAAGCTCGGCGTACGCACCCGAACCCAGGCCGCATTACTGTTGCAGCAGCTGGAGTCGATTCCCGCGAGCTAAGCCACTCAGGCAATGCTCGGTAGCACGATCTGATCACTGCGGCTGACATCGGCCGTCAGCGCCCGGCACAACTCGATAAATTCGCGCATGGCGGCGGTCTGGTATTTCTGCTTGTGCCAGATAAACCAGAACTGCCGGCGCAGATCCAGCTCCGGGGTTTCCACCGCCACCAGGCTGCCCCGGCGGATCGCGTCGCGCAGGGCCAGGCGGGAGATGCAGCCGATGCCCAGGCCCGACTCCACGGCGCGCTTGATCGCCTCGGTGTGTTCCAGCTCCAGGCGGATATTCAGGCTGCCGGGGTGATGGCGCATGGCCTGGTCGAAGGTCAGGCGGGTGCCCGAGCCCTGTTCACGGAGAATCCAGGCTTCGCGTGTCAGTTCCGTCAGGCTGGCTTCGCCGCGTTGTGCCAGGGGGTGCTGGGGCGCGCAGAACACCACCAGTTCATCCTCCACCCAGGGCTGCACCTCGATATCCGGGTGCTGGCAGTCGCCCTCGATCAGGCCCATATCCAGCTCGTAATGGGCGATCTGCTGCACCACATGGGCCGTGTTGTGCACCTGCAGGCGCACCCGACACTCGGGATGGCGCTGCATAAAGCTGCCGATCAGCAGGGTGGCCAGGTAGTTGCCCACGGTCAGGGTGGCGCCCAGGTTGAGTGAGCCGAAACCACTTTTTCCCGCCAGCATGCGTTCGACTTCCTTGGCCTGGTCGAGCAGCGCCACGGCCTGGGGCAGCAGTTGCAGGCCCAGGGCGTTGAGGGCCAGGCGCTTGCCGGCACGGTCGAACAGTTGGCAGTCGGTCTGTCGCTCCAGTTCGCTCAACGAGGTGCTGGTGGCCGATTGCGACAGGGCCAGGGCTTCGGCCGCGCGGGAAACGCTTTCATGTTGGGCCACGGCGACGAAGACCTGCAGTTGTCTAAGGGTAAATCGCATATCTATATAACCGATAATCCATATCTTGATAATCAACTTAACAGATATTCTGCGCGCCCCTAGAATCCCCCGCAACCACCTATTCGTCAGTGTTTCTGGGGAACCTGCATGAGCAACCTGAATGTCGAGCGCGTACTCAGCGTGCACCACTGGAACGACACCCTGTTCAGCTTCAAGACCACCCGCAATACCGGCCTGCGTTTCGAGAACGGCCAGTTCGTCATGATCGGCCTGCAGCAGGACAACGGCCGCCCGCTGATGCGTGCCTACTCCATTGCCAGCCCCAACTACGAGGAGCACCTGGAGTTCTTCAGCATCAAGGTGCCGGACGGTCCGCTGACCTCGCAGCTGCAGCACCTCAAGCCGGGCGACGAGTTGATGGTCAGCCGCAAGCCCACCGGCACCCTG
>JBFHPI010000064.1:0-11107 GCA_041592855.1 Pseudomonas sp. | reverse complement strand
CCACCGTCAATTTAAAAGTCAGTGAGTAATCACGCTGCGTACGCTTAACACCTTGCTCCATCGAGATCTCCAGATTCTTGGGCAGAAGGTGTAAACCTTATTCAGGACGGGACACAGCCCATAAAAAAGCCCGCTTAAAGCGGGCTTTTCGTCGATCACAACGATCAGTCGTCACCGCCCATGATGCCGAAGATCTGCAGCAGGCTGACAAACAGGTTGTAGATGGATACATACAGGCTGATGGTGGCCATGATGTAGTTGCGTTCGCCGCCGTGGATGATGGCGCTGGTCTGAAACAGGATGCAGGCCGAGGAGAACAGCACGAAACCGGCGCTGATGGCCAGCTGCAGGCCGCTGATCTGGAAGAAGAAGCTGGCCAGCATGGCGCCCAGCAGGACAAAGAAACCGGCGGTGATAAAGCCGCTGAGGAAGCTCATGTCCTTGCGGGTGGTCAGTACGTAGGCCGACAGGCCGAAGAACACCAGAGCAGTCATGCTGAATGCCGAACCGATCACCTCGGCGCCGTTGCTCATGCCCAGGTAGCGGTTGAGGATCGGGCCCAGGGTCAGCCCCATAAAGCCGGTCAGGGCCAGCGTGGAAAGCAGCCCCCAAGGCGAGTTGCGTAGTTTGTAGGTGAGGAAGAACAGGCCGTAGAAGCCGATCAACACCACGAAGAAATTCGGGTAGGGCAGATTGGCCTGTTGACTGAAAAAGGCCACCAGGCCGCTGAAGGCCAGGGTGATGGCGAGCAGGCCATAGGTGTTGCGCAAGACGCGGCTGACTTCCTGCTGCTCGACCTGGGCATGGTCAAGGGCATAATTGTGATCGTTCATGGCGACACTCCTGAAAGGCTAAAGGTCCGTGACCTGGGTCGAGTTGGATCATAACAGAGCCGCCCGCTATGCCAACACGCAGAGTTTGACAGTGTGTTGCGTTCGGGTAAGATTGCCGCCCGCACTCATGCCGGAAGCGTGGCAGAGCGGTTGAATGCAACGGTCTTGAAAACCGTCGAAGGGGAAACTCTTCCGTGAGTTCGAATCTCACCGCTTCCGCCATTTTCCTTTCGACCGTCGTTAGCGTCATGCTGTTAACTGACGCTTGCCTTTTGACGGTTATGCGCCAAGCTGGACATGTTTCCGTCCGACTTATCAACCAGGCCGCATGATGACGGCTGACGCAAACGGAGTGTCGCGTGATCAGGGTGCTAGTTGTCGATGACCATGATCTGGTGCGTACTGGCATCACCCGCATGCTGGCTGATATCGACGGCCTGCAGGTGGTAGGCCAGGCCGAATCCGGTGAGCAATCCCTGCTCAAGGTACGTGAGCTCAAGCCCGACGTGGTCCTCATGGACGTCAAGATGCCAGGCATCGGCGGTCTTGAAGCTACCCGCAAGCTGACCCGCAGCCATCCCGACCTCAAGGTGGTTGCTGTTACCGTTTGTGAAGAGGACCCGTTCCCCACTCGCCTGCTGCAGGCGGGGGCCGCTGGCTACCTGACCAAAGGTGCGGCGCTGGAAGAGATGGTGCAGGCCATTCGCATGGTGTTCAACGGCCAGCGCTACATCAGCCCGCAAATTGCACAGCAGCTGGCGCTGAAATCCTTCCAGCCGCAAACCAGCAACTCGCCCTTTGACCTGCTCAGCGAGCGGGAGATCCAGATCGCCCTGATGATCGCCGGCTGCCAGAAGGTGCAGACCATCTCGGACAAGCTGTGCCTGTCGCCGAAAACCGTCAATACCTATCGCTATCGCATCTTCGAGAAGCTTTCGATCACCAGTGACGTGGAGTTGGCTTTGCTGGCGGTGCGTCACGGCATGATCGATGCCACCAGCTGAGACACCTGCCGCGTTTGACGCGGGCGCTTTTCTGGCCACCTGCAGCGGCCGCCCCGGCGTCTATCGGATGTTCGATGGCGAAGCCAAGCTGCTTTATGTGGGCAAGGCCAAGAACCTGAAAAAACGCCTGGCCAGCTATTTCCGCAAGACCGGCCTGGCGCCCAAGACCGCCGCCCTGGTGGCTCGCATCGCCCAGGTGGAAACCACCATCACCGCCAACGAGACCGAGGCGCTGTTGCTGGAGCAGACGCTGATCAAGCAGTGGCGGCCACCCTACAACATCCTGTTGCGTGACGACAAATCCTACCCCTACGTGTTTCTCTCCGACGGCGATTACCCACGGCTGAGCATTCACCGTGGGGCGAAGAAGCAGAAAGGGCGTTATTTTGGGCCCTATCCCAGTGCCGGCGCCATTCGCGAAAGTCTCAATCTGCTGCAGAAGACCTTTCAGGTGCGTCAGTGTGAGGACAGTTTCTTCAAGAATCGCACGCGCCCCTGCCTGCAATACCAGATCAAACGCTGCAAAGGGCCCTGTGTCGACCTGGTCACGCCGGCGGAATACGCCGAGGACGTGCGCCATTCGGTGATGTTTCTCGACGGGCGCAGCAATGCCCTGAGCGATGAGCTGTCCAGTGCCATGCAGCAGGCCGCCCTGCAGCTGGATTTCGAGCGGGCTGCCGAACTGCGTGATCAGATTGCGCTGCTGCGCCGGGTTCAGGACCAGCAGAGCATGGAGGGCGGCAATGGCGATGTCGACGTGGTGGCGGCCATGGTCAACCCAGGTGGAGCCTGTGTACATCTGATCAGCGTGCGCGGCGGGCGAGTGCTGGGCAGCAAGAATTTTTTCCCCCAGGTGGGCATCGAGGAGGAGGGCTGTGAGGTGCTGCTGGCCTTCCTGGCCCAGTACTACCTGGGTAGCGCCGAGCGCGACCTGCCCAATGAGCTGATCGTCAATGTGCAGCATGAGGACTTCGCCACCCTGATTGCCGCCATTGAAACGTCGCGTGGCCGGCAGCTCAGTATCAGCTACCGGGTACGCGGTACACGGGCGCGCTGGCAACAGTTGGCAGTAACCAATGCCGAGCAGGCACTCGGTGCGCGACTGGCCGATCGACAGCATGTCGCCGCACGTTTCGAGGCCCTGGCCGAGGCGTTGCAACTGAATGAGCTGCCGCAACGTCTGGAGTGCTTCGATATCAGCCATTCCAGCGGCGAGGCCACCGTGGCCTCCTGCGTGGTATTTGGCCCGGAAGGGCCGCTCAAGTCAGATTATCGGCGCTATAACATTGAGGGCGTTACGGCTGGTGATGACTACGCCGCCATGCACCAGGCCCTGACCCGCCGTTTCAGCAAGATCAAGGAAGGCGAAGGCAAACTGCCGGACATCCTGCTGGTCGACGGCGGCAAGGGCCAGCTGGCCATGGCCCGTGAGGTGCTTGAAGAACTGGCCGTGCCCGAGCTGATCCTGCTCGGTGTGGCCAAGGGCACCACTCGCAAGCCCGGCCTGGAAACGCTTTACCTCAACGATGCGGCCCACGAGTTCACTTTGCCGGGGACTTCACCGGCGCTGCATCTGATCCAGCAGATTCGCGACGAGTCTCAACCTTTTGCCATCACCGGTCACCGCGCCCGCCGCGGCAAGGCCCGGCGTACATCGAGCCTGGAAGAGGTGCCAGGGGTCGGCCCCAAGCGCCGCCGCGAGCTGCTCAATCACTTCGGCGGCCTGCAGGAATTGACTCGTGCCAGCAGTGAAGAAATCGCCAAGGCTCCGGGAATCAGTAAAAAGCTTGCCGAGTTGATTTATGCCGCCCTGCACAGCGAGTAGAATGCCGACTCACCTCGCAGCCCAGTTGTGTCGATGAATATCCCCAACCTGCTTACCGTTCTCCGCGTTCTGCTGATTCCGATCTTCATTGCGCTGTTTTATTTGCCGTTCAGCTGGAGCTACTGGGCCGCCAGCGCGGTGTTTGCCATCGCCGCCGCAACGGACTGGCTCGATGGTTACCTCGCTCGCCGACTAGAACAGAGTACGCCCTTTGGCGCTTTTCTCGACCCGGTGGCCGATAAGCTGATGGTCGCGGTCGCCCTGGTGTTGCTGGTGGCCGAGCATGGCAATTTATGGCTGACGCTGCCGGCGGCCATCATTATTGGTCGTGAGATTGTGGTCTCAGCCCTACGCGAGTGGATGGCTGAACTGGGGGCGAGGGCGCAAGTGGCCGTCTCCAATATGGGTAAGTGGAAAACCGCAGCCCAGATGGTGGCCTTGATCATTCTGCTCGCCAACCCGGCCACTTTTACCCCATGGGTCATCCTCGGTTATGTGCTCCTGATCCTCTCTGCGGTGCTGACCCTGTGGTCGATGCTGCAGTACCTGAAGGCCGCCTGGCCGCACCTGAGCACCACGGCAGAAAAAAAATAAGTTTTTGAATCAAGGGCTTGACGCGGCGTCTTGAAGCTATAGAATGGCGCCCGTCAACACGACAAGCGGGAATAGCTCAGTTGGTAGAGCACGACCTTGCCAAGGTCGGGGTCGCGAGTTCGAGTCTCGTTTCCCGCTCCAGTTTTCAACGAGCCGTAATGATCGGCTCGTTTAGTTTCAAGGCTGAGTAGCAGAGTGGTTATGCACCGGATTGCAAATCCGTGAACGCCGGTTCGATTCCGACCTCAGCCTCCAATTAAAAGCCTCGTAGATCAAAGATTTACGAGGCTTTTTTCATTTGAAATAGCAAGCCTTGCGAGCGACACCTGGGCTGTATATAGTCCGGCCTTGTTCATGGTGCGGCTAGCAGCACCTCAAGAACCTCAAGCGGATCACCAGCCGCGCCACGCAATGCCCCGATGGTGAAATTGGTAAACACAGCAGACTTAAAATCTGCCGACCGCAAGGTCTTGCCGGTTCGATTCCGGCTCGGGGCACCATTCTTAGCGTATTCCTCCTCCCTACGCCTTCGTCACGCATCTGTCGCGACACTGTCACGCACAAGTCACCTGTTTTCGCTGCAATCGCTGCAACTCATGAGGAGATGCAGCGATGCGAATTTGCGTGATCGGGGCAGGGTATGTGGGGCTCGTGTCGGCGGCCTGTTTTGCCGAGATGGGCAATCAGGTGGTCTGTGTGGATCAGGACGCCAAAAGGGTTGCCCAGCTGAAACTGGGGCAGTCGCCCATCTATGAACCGGGTCTGGAAAGCATGCTGCAAGCGCAATTGGCTTGTGCGCAGCTGAGTTTTAGTGCGGCGCTGAGTGAGGGGGTCGCCGAAGCCGACGTCATTTTTATTGCCGTAGGTACGCCCAGCGGCGAAGACGGCTCGGCCGATCTGTCCCATGTATTGGCGGTAGCCGATGCCCTGGGCGAGCAGTTGCAGCAGCCTTGTATCGTGGTGGGCAAATCGACCGTGCCGGTCGGCACAGTCGAGCGGATTGGCCAGCGTATCCAGGCGGGGCTGGGCCGGCGTGGCAAGACCTTTAAGATCGGTCTGGCCAGCAATCCAGAATTTCTTAAGGAAGGCTCGGCCATTGAGGACTTTATGCGTCCAGATCGGGTCATCGTTGGTTCTGATGACCCAGGTGCAACTCAGGTATTGCGCCAGCTTTATGCCCCGTTTTTGCGCAACCATGAACGCTTGCTGTGCATGAGTCTGAGGGCCGCCGAGTTCAGCAAATACGCTGCCAATGCCTTTCTGGCCACCAAGATCTCCTTTATTAATGAAATGGCCAGCCTCTGTGCACGCCTGGAAGTTGATATCGAAGACGTGCGACGTGGCATTGGCAGCGACAAGCGCATGGGCACGCATTTTATCTATGCCGGTTGCGGTTATGGCGGATCCTGTTTCCCCAAGGATGTGCGGGCATTGATCCGTACGGCCGAGCAGGAGGGTATCGAGCCCGCTATTCTGCGGGCCGTGGAAGCGCGCAATGCGCTGCAGAAGACCCTGCTGTTCCAGGCCCTGCGCGAGCACTTCAACGGCCACCTGCAGGGGCGGGTGGTCGCACTATGGGGTTTGAGCTTCAAGCCCGGCACCGATGATCTGCGCGAAGCGCCAAGCCTGGTCCTGCTTGATGCCTTGCTGGCCGCAGGCGCCAGGGTACAGGCCTGCGATCCGGTGGCCACAGGCAAAGTGGCCGCGCGCTATGGTCAGGCGCTGCACAATGGCCAGCTCAGCCTGAGCGAGTCGCCTTACCGGGCGGCAGAGGGCGCCGATGCCCTGGTGCTGGTCACGGAGTGGAAGCAGTTTCGCCAGCCCGACTTTGTCCGCATCCGCGCTTCGATGCGCATGCCGGTGCTGTTTGACGGGCGTAATATCTACGCCGCCAAACAGCTTGCCGAGCTTGGTTTTCTCTACCGCGGTATCGGCAGGCCGGCCCAAGGGCGCCACCTGAGCAGCGTAGCCTGATAGACTCGGTCACCCCTAAGGCTCAACCGAAGGATTTTCATGATCAAGAAATGCCTGTTCCCCGCCGCCGGTTACGGTACCCGCTTTCTGCCCGCCACCAAGGCCATGCCTAAGGAAATGCTGCCGATCGTCAACAAGCCGCTGATTCAGTATGGCGTCGAAGAGGCGCTGGAGGCCGGGCTGACCGAGATTGCCATGGTCACCGGGCGTGGCAAGAGGGCTCTGGAGGATCATTTCGATATCAGCTATGAACTGGAGCATCAGATTCGCGATACCGACAAGGAAAAGTATCTGGTCGGTATCCGACGCCTGATCGACGAGTGCAGTTTTTCCTACACCCGCCAAGTGGAGATGAAGGGCCTGGGTCACGCCATTCTCTGTGGCCGCCCGCTGATTGGTGACGAGCCCTTTGCCGTGGTGTTGGCCGATGACCTGTGCCTGAACTTGGAAGGCGATGGTGTGCTGGCGCAGATGATCAAGCTGTACAACCAGTTCCGCTGCTCCATCGTGGCGATTCAGGAAGTGCCCGCCGAGGAAACCCAGAAATATGGCGTGATTGCCGGCGAGATGATCCGCGACGATATCTACCGCGTACACAGCATGGTGGAGAAGCCCAAGCCCGAGGATGCCCCCTCCAATCTGGCGATTATCGGCCGCTATATCCTCACTCCGGATATCTTCGAACTGATCGAGCAGACCGAGCCGGGCAAGGGAGGGGAGGTCCAGATCACCGATGCCCTGATGAAGCAGGCGCAGAACGGTTGCGTGATGGCCTACAAGTTCAAGGGCCAACGGTTCGATTGCGGGGGGGCCGAAGGCTATATCGAAGCCACCAACTTCTGCTACGAGAACCTGTACAAGACAGGCAAGGCCTACTAAAGCCAGCAGCCAAAGCCACCCATCGGTGGCTTTGTGCTGTCAGGGAATCGGCATCTGCTCCGAGCCCGGCCCCAGGGGTTGTCCATAGCTGAACTCCACGTAGTTGCCGGCCGGGTCGCGCAGGCCGCAATAGTAGCCGACCGGGTAGGGCTCATCCCTGGGGGGCCAGATCAGGCAACCCGCCGCCTTGGCCTTGACGGCAATCGCATCCACCGCCGCACGGCTGTCCAGGGCAAAACCGAAATGGCTGTAGTCATCCGCCGCCAGATTGCGCGCCGCACCGCCGGGCATGATGACGAAGATAAACTGATGTTCCTTGCCGGGCTCGGCCATCCAGACGATGCGCGAGCCTTTGCCGGCGCGCTGGTGAATGACCTGCATGGCGCAGAAGTTCTCATAGAAGGCCACGCAGGCATCCAGATCCGGAACATGCAGGGCCAGATGGGTCAGGGTAGGGGGCATGGGCGTCTCCTCGATCATCTGCCAAGCATAGCTCGCCGAGATTAAGGCAAGGCTTTGCGCTATGCTTGGCGGCTGCTTGGGAGGCCGCAATGAGCTACGACTTCGATTTGTTTGTTATAGGTGCCGGTTCTGGTGGCGTGCGCGCTGCACGCTTTGCTGCGGGGTTTGGCGCAAAGGTGGCGGTGGCGGAAAGCCGTTATCTGGGCGGTACCTGCGTCAATGTGGGTTGCGTGCCGAAGAAGCTGCTGGTGTATGGCGCCCATTTTGCCGAGGACTTCGAACAGGCCAAGGGCTTTGGTTGGACCCCGGGCGAAGCCGGTTTTGACTGGGCGACCCTGATCACCAACAAGAACCGCGAGATCGAGCGCCTCAATGGCATCTACCGCAATCTCTTGGTCAACAGTGGCGTCACCTTGCTCAATGGTCATGCCCGTCTACTCGACGCACACACGGTGGAGCTGGATGGCCAGCGCTACAGCGCCAAGCATATCCTGATTGCCACGGGCGGCTGGCCACATATCCCGGACCTTCCCGGGCGCGAGCATGCCACCGACTCAAACCAGGCGTTCTATCTGCCTGAGCTCCCCAAACGGGTACTGGTGGTGGGTGGTGGTTATATCGCCGTGGAGTTCGCCTCGATTTTCCATGGCTTGGGCGCCCAGACCTCGCTGCTGTATCGCGGCGAGCAGTTTCTGCGCGGTTTTGATGGTGCGGTGCGCCAGCATCTGCGCGAGGAGCTGGAAAAGCGCGGCCTGGACCTGCAGTTCAACGCCGATATCGCCCGTATCGATAAGCAGGCCGATGGTAACCTGCTGGCCACCCTCAAGGATGGTCGAGTATTGCACGCCGATTGCGTGTTCTACGCCACGGGCCGGCGCCCGATGCTGGATAACCTGGGGCTGGAGAACACGGGTGTCGAACTGGATGAGCGTGGTTTTATCCAGGTCGATGATCTGTACCAGACCACCGAGCCCTCTATTCTGGCCATCGGTGATGTGATCGGCCGCGTGCAGCTGACTCCTGTGGCTCTGGCCGAGGGCATGGCCGTGGCCAGGCGACTGTTCAAACCGGCCGAGTATCGCCCGGTGGATTACCGGATGATTCCGACTGCCGTGTTCAGCCTGCCGAATATCGGCACGGTAGGCCTGAGCGAAGAGCAGGCCAGGGAGGAGGGCCATGAGGTCAAGGTGTTCGAAAGCCGTTTCCGTCCCATGAAACTGAGCCTCACCGACTGCCAGGAGCGCACCCTGATGAAGCTGGTGGTCGATGCTGCCAGTGACCGCGTGCTGGGCTGCCATATGGTCGGCCCGGAGGCGGGTGAGATCATCCAGGGATTGGCCGTGGCACTGAAAGCCGGCGCGACCAAGCAGATTTTTGATGAAACCATCGGTGTGCACCCGACTGCCGCCGAAGAGTTCGTCACCATGCGTACACCTGTGGCGAGCTGAGGGGCACATGGCTCAACTGTTCTATCTGGCCGATCTGTTCGGCGTCGCTGTCTTCGCCATTACTGGTGCGCTGATGGCCGGGCGCAAGTCCATGGACCTATTCGGGGTACTGGTGATCGCAGTGATTACCGCTCTGGGGGGCGGTACCTTGCGCGACCTGATTCTCGACAACCACCCGGTGAGCTGGATTCTCAACGACCTTTATATCCTGGTGGCCTCTCTGGCGGCCGTAGGTACGGTACTCTGGGTGCGGCTGACTCAGCCCATCCATGAGAAAGGTCTGCTGCTGGCCGATGCTTTTGGTTTGGCGGTGTTTACCGTGATCGGCACCGAAGTGGCGATGCAGCATGCCGTGCCTTACAGCACCGCAGTGATCATGGGAGTGATGACCGGTGTAGCGGGGGGCGTGATGCGCGACGTGATCTGCAACGAAATTCCGTTGATCTTTCAGAAGGAAATCTACGCCACCGCCTGTATTGCGGGTGCGCTGGTATTTATCGGTCTGCGTGAACTGGGCACGCCACACTGGCTGGATACCGGTATTGCCATGCTCACCGTGCTGTTGATCCGCCTGGCGGCCATTCGCTGGCATATTTCGCTGCCGCGCTTTCATTTGCTGGATCGCGACTGATGATCGAGCGCCTGGACCATCTGGTGCTGACCGTGGCGGATACCCAGCGCACGGTCATGTTCTATCAGCGTGTGCTGGGCATGCGCCATGAGGTATTCGGCCAAGGTCGTAGTGCGCTGGTGTTTGGTCAACAGAAATTCAATTTGCACCAGCTGGGCCGCGAGTTTGAACCCAAGGCACTGACGCCGACACCAGGGGCCATTGATCTTTGCCTGATCACCAACTGGAGTATGGATAAAGTGCTTGCCCACCTGCAGCAACAGAGCGTAGCCGTTGAAGAGGGGCCGGTGGTGCGTACCGGTGCGATGGGAATGATCGAGTCGGTATATTTTCGCGATCCGGACGGCAATCTGATTGAGGTGAGCCGTTATCCATGAGCCGGCGCTACCTTGCACATCTTTAATTTAACATAATATACATTATGCGAACTTGTGCGGTATTCGTATAGCCCAAGTAATTCAATCTAAGTAGCATTTGATATTAATTGTCATGTGCTATAGATTCCCGCCTCTCTGTTGCCGGCCAAGCAAGGATTGTCCATGTTCCGACTCGATGCGGTGAGTTTTAGCCTGCCTGGAAGAACCCTGCTGCATCCACTGACGCTGGACATCCCCCAGGGTCAGGTGGTCGGGTTGATCGGACACAACGGTTCGGGCAAGTCGACACTGTTGAAAATGCTCGCGCGCCAGCAGCCAGCCAGTGCCGGACACCTGTTATTGGATGAGCAACCGCTGAACGACTGGAAAGATCGCGACTTCGCTCGCCAGGTGGCTTATCTACCGCAACAACTACCCGCCGCCAGCAGTTTGCGCGTGCGCGAGTTGGTGGGCTTTGGTCGGTATCCCTGGCACGGCCTACTGGGCCGTTTTACTGCCAATGACCATGCCAAGGTTCGCCAGGCGCTGGAGCTGACCGATACCACGCGTTTCGCCGAGCGCATGGTTGACAGCCTTTCCGGCGGCGAACGCCAGCGTGTCTGGCTGGCTATGCTGTTGGCACAGGACAGCCGTTATCTGCTGCTGGACGAGCCCACTTCGGCGCTGGATATCGCCCATCAGGTCGAGGTACTTGGGAGGGTCCAGCAACTCAGCCGCCAACTGGGCCTGAGTGTGATTGTGGTATTGCATGACATCAACATGGCCGCCCGTTATTGCGATCGTCTGCTCGCCTTGCACAGTGGGCGGCTGCTGCTGGATGGCAGCCCCCGCGAGCTGATGACCGACAGTAACCTGCATGCCATCTATGGGCTGCCCATGCAGGTGGTTCGCCACCCGCTGGGCCAGCAGCCTATTGCTGTGGTGGTTTGATGCGCTGGCTACTTTACCTGTTGCTGCTTGGCAGCCTGTCGCTACACGCCGATCCGCGTACACCACGCATTGCAGTGATCGACTGGGGCCTGACCGAGACCTTACTGGGGCTGGGTATTACACCTCTTGCGGTAGCCCAGACCGAGGGCT
>JBFHPI010000063.1:0-11135 GCA_041592855.1 Pseudomonas sp. | reverse complement strand
TCCAGGCTGACATACAGGCGCAGGCGTTTGTCGATGGCCTGGCCGGTGAACAGGCTCAGGGTTTCCGAGATCAGGTCTTCCAGGTCGAACTCGATATGCTCCAGGCTGAGCTTGCCGGACTCGATGCGCGCGTAGTCGAGGATGTCGTTGATCACGGCCATCAGTGAGCGCCCGGAGCTGGCGATGGTGTCGACATAGAAGCGCTGGCTGCGATCCAGTGGGGTTTCCTTGAGCAGTTGCAGCATGCCCAGCACACCGTTGAGCGGGGTGCGAATCTCGTGGCTCATCTTGGCCAGGAAGCGACTCTTGGCCAGGCTTTCGTATTCCGCCTGCTCGGCGGCACGGCGTGACTGGAAACCCTCCTCCTTGAGCAGGTTGATACGGTCGGCCAAGCCTATGGAAAGGGTGATCAGCTCAACCGTGACGCCTACCTTGACTACTGCATCACCGTACATACCCAGTAGCTCCAGCCCCAGCGAGCCGGATGTGGCGACGATAAAGGAAGCCAGCAGGATGCCCCAGGCCAGGATGTAGTAAGAGCCGTAACGCAGGCCCTGGCGCCAGACGTACACCCCGCACAGCAGCAGGGCCAGGGACACCGCCAGCACGGTCAGGCTGGCGAGGATGTTCCAGGCTTGCAGGCCGATCAGCGGCACCGAGACCAGGCAGCCACCCACCAGCAGCATAAACAGGCGCAGGCCCATATCGAGCCGCGGGAAGTACTGCTGGGTGTGGAGGAAATGGCGGCTGAACTGCAGGGCGGTCAGGCAGTGGATATACATCAGGATATAGATGCTCACCGACTGCAGGCCGACATGCTCGGGTAGCAGCTTGAACAGCATGCCGTCGAAACTGGCGGCGAACAGGCCGATATTGAAGCTGTATACCAGGTACCAGAAGTAGGCCGGTTCGCGCAGCGAGAGGAACAGGAACAGGTTGTAGCAGAACATGGCGAACAGTACGCCATAGAAGGCGCCGTTGATGCCCATCAGATTTTCCTGGGTGGCGGCGCTGGCGTGATAGGTGCTGAAGTACAGCGGTAGAAACACCGTGCTGGTGGTGTCGACGCGGATCAGCAGCGTGCTTTCTCCGCTAGGTAGCTGCATGGGGAACCAGAAGTTGCGCACTTGTACCGGGCGTTGGGCGAATGCGTAGCGGTCGCCGCTTTCCTGATCGTGCCACTGGCCATCCGGGGTTTGCAGGTAGACCTGCAGGTGATCGAGCAGGGGGTAGTTGGCTTCCAGGTAGCCGCCAATGGGCTGTGCCAGACGGTTATCCAGACGTACCTTGAACCACCAGACGGATAGGTTCTTGCCGAGGTTGGCATGGCTGGCGCCGACTGGGGTAAAGGCTTGGTCGGGCAGGCTGGCGACCTGCTCCAGGCTTAACCTGCCATCGGCGTCTTCCAGATAGCCCATGGCGGGGCCCAGCGTCAGACGCAGGTCATCCGACTCCAGTGTGGCGGGCAATAGCGCCCAGGCGGGGCCACAAAGCCAGAGCAGCAGCAGGGCCAGCCCGATTCGAGGCATGCGTCGATCTCTTTGTTCTTATCCGGGCGGCAATCTTGCGCCCTTGTGTCAACCGCCACTTTGCCCGTATGCGCGGGCGCCATCAAGGGTCTTGATCACGGCAGCGAATCAGGCTGTCCACGTCTGGGACGCGGGTATCGCTTTCCATCTGTGCGTTATGTTCCAGCTGATGGCTGAAGCGCTCCAGGGAGCCCTGGGCGGGTTGTGCATCGCTGGCGAACACCGGCGGGCTGAGCAGGTAGGCCGTCAGCAGACGACTAAGGGCCTTCAGGCTGTCGAGGTGGGTGCGCTCATAGCCATGGGTGGCATCGCAGCCGAAGGCCAGCAGGGCAGTGCGGATATCATGGCCGGCGGTGATCGCCGACTGGGCGTCGCTGTGGTAGTAGCGAAACAGGTCGCGGCGCACCGGGATCTCATGCTCGCCCGCCAGGCGCAGCAGTTGGCGCGACAGATGATAATCATAGGGGCCGCCGGAATCCTGCATGGCCACACTGACGGTATGTTCGCTGGACTGCTGACCCGGCGCCACCGGGGCGATGTCGATGCCAACGAACTCGCTGACATCCCAGGGCAGGGCGGCGGCGGCGCCGGAGCCGACTTCTTCGGTGATGGTGAACAGGGGGTGACAATCGATTTCGGGCGTCAGGCCGCTGTCGACTATGGCCTTGAGCGAGGTCAGCAGAGCGGCCACCCCGGCTTTGTCATCCAGATGGCGGGCGCTGATATGGCCGCTTTCGGTGAACTCCGGCAACGGGTCGAAGGCCACGAAGTCGCCCACGGCAATCCCCAGGGATTCGCAATCGGCGCGGGTGCTGCAGTAGGCGTCCAGGCGCAGCTCGACGTGATCCCAGCTGATCGGCAGGGTATCCACCGCCGTATTGAAGGCGTGGCCGGAGGCCATCAGCGGCAATACGCTGCCGCGCAGCACGCCGTGGTCGGTAAACAGGCTGACCCGGCTGCCCTCGGCGAAGCGGCTGGACCAGCAGCCCACGGCGGCCAGGCCCAGGCGGCCGTTGTCTTGTATCTCGCGTACGCTGGCGCCGATGGTGTCCAGGTGGGCGGAAACCGCCCGGTCCGGGCTGCTCTGCTTGCCCTTGAGGGTGCCGCGAATGGTGCCGCGACGGGTCATCTCGAAGGGGATGCCGAGTTCTTCCAGGCGTTCGGCCACATAGCGCACGATGGTGTCGGTAAAACCGGTGGGGCTGGGGATGGCGAGCATCTCCAGCAGCACCTTCTGCAGGTAGGCAAGATCGGGTTCGGGGAGTTTCTGCATAGAGCTTCTCCTGGCGAAAATCATCTGGGCGTCGTGCACTCTCCACAGGCCCCTGGGCGAGTGGAGATGGCACAACCTTGTCCACCGGCATGATTCACGGGGGACAAACCTTAGGGGGTTAGCTCGGCACCTGGCTCAGGGGGAACAGCAGGTCGACGAAGCGCTCGGCGGTCGGCTGCGGCTCATGGTTGGCTAGGCCAGCCCGTTCGTTGGCTTCGATAAACACATGTTCGGCCTGGTTGGCGGCCGGTACCAACAGGTCCAGCCCCACCACCGGGATTTCCAGGGTGCGGGCGGCCTTGATCGCCGCCTCGCGTAGGACCGGGTGAAGGATTGTCGTGACATCTTCCAGGGTGCCACCGGTGTGCAGGTTGGCGGTCTTGCGCACAGCCAGGCGTTGCCCGGCCGGCAGCACGCTGCTGTAGTCGAGGCCGGCACCGTGGAGGGTGCGCAGGGTTTCCGCATCCTTGGGGATGCGACTCTCGCCGCCGGTGGCGGCCTCGCGACGGCGACTCTGGGCATCGATCAGCTCACCGATACTGTGGCGGCCATCGCCGATGATTTCCGCTGGGCGGCGTATGGCCGCAGCCACCACCTCATAGCCAATCACCAGGACACGCAGGTCATACCCTTCATGGAAGCTTTCCAATAACACGTTCTGGTCGAATACCCGGGCGCGCTCAATGGCGTCCTGAACTTCGCCTGGGGTGCGCAGATCTACCGCCACCCCCTGGCCCTGTTCGCCGTCAACCGGTTTGACCACCAGGCGCCCGTGTTCGGCGAGAAAGGCAGCGTTGTCCTCGGCGCTGCCGGCCAGACGCTGCGCCGGTACGCAGAGGCCGGCGCGGCTCAGGGCGCGGTGGGTCAGGCGCTTGTCCTGGCACAGGGTCATGCTCACGGCGCTGGTCAGGTCGGTCAGCGACTCGCGGCAGCGGATGCGTCTGCCGCCCTGGCTGAGGGTAAACAGGCCGGCTGCAGCATCATCCACCTGCACCTCGATGCCACGGCGCAGCGCCTCGTCGACGATGATTCGTGCGTAGGGGTTCATCTCGCTGTGGGGGCCGGGGCCGAGAAATAGCGGTTGGTTGATGCCGTTCTTGCGCTTGAGACTGAAGGTCTGCAGCGGGCGAAAGCCCAGTTTGGCGTAAAGCCGCTTGGCCTGGTCGTTGTCGTGCAGCACCGACAGGTCCAGATAGCTCAGGCCACGGCTCATAAAGTGCTCGACCAGGTGGCGCACCAATACCTCGCCGACGCCCGGGCGACTGCATTGTGGGTCCACGGCCAGGCACCAAAGGCTGCTGCCATGCTCCGGGTCCTGGTAGGCCTTGTGGTGGTTGAGGCCCATGACGCTGCCGATGACCGCGCCGCTGTCTTCATCTTCGGCCAGCCAGTACACCGGGCCGCCCTGATGGCGCGGGGTGAGTTTGGCCGGATCGATAGGCAGCATGCCGCGCATCTGGTACAGGCAGTTGATGGCTTGCCAGTCCTCCTCGTTCTGCGCACGGCGCACGCGAAAGCCACGAAAGCCGCGACGCGCCGGGCGGTAATCGGTAAACCACAGGCGCAGGGTGTCGGAGGGGTCGAGAAACAGCTGTTGCGGGGCTTGGGCCAGCACCTGATGAGGGGCGGCGACATACAGGGCGATATCCCGCTCGCCTGGTTGCTCGCTCAGCAAGGCTTCGGACAAGGCCGCGGCGTCCGGGTAGGTATGGCCGATCAGCAGGCGGCCCCAGCCGCAGTGCACGGCCTTGGGCTGGCCGAGTTCGCTGTCCGGCTCTTCGGCAAAGCGGGCCTGCAGCCGCTCGTAAGAGGGCGACTGGCCGCGCAGCAGGCGTTGGTTAAAGGCAGTGGCGCGCATGGAAATTGTCCTTTGCTCATTCGCGTGGCCCGGTCTGTGCCGGGTTGTGGGTTTGAGCCGCGACAACCCCGGATGGCATCCGGGCTACGGCGGTGTTGCGGAGCCGCCTAGGGTGGATGCGGTTTACATCCACCAACAAGGTCAGAGCCCCTGTTCGTTAAGCCACAGGTTGAGTGCCGCCATCTGCCATAGCTTGGAGCCGCGCAATGGGGTCAACTGACCATGGGGATCGGTCAGCAGACGGTCGAGCATGGCCGGGTTGAACAGGCCGCGGTCCTGGCTGGGATCGAGCAACAGATCACGCACCCAGCCCAGGGTCGCACCTTCCAGGTGCTTGAGACCGGGCACCGGGAAGTAGCCCTTGGGTCGATCGATCACCTCGCTGGGAATGACCTGGCGTGCGGCTTCCTTGAGCACATGTTTGCCACCGTCCGGCAGTTTGAAACGGGCCGGAATACGTGCCGACAGCTCGGCCAGGCGGTAATCGAGGAACGGCGTGCGAGCTTCCAGGCCCCAGGCCATGGTCATGTTGTCCACCCGCTTGACCGGGTCGTCGACCAGCATCACCGTGCTGTCCAGGCGCAGGGCCTTGTCCACCGCGGCAATCGCACCGGGCTGGGCGAAGTGTTGGCGGACGAAATCGCCTGCCATGTCATCGGTCAGCCACTGGGGTTGCACGCAGGCGGCGTACTCCTCGTAATCGCGGTCGAAGAAGGCGGCGCGGTAGGCCGCAAAGGCGTCCTCGGCACCGTCCACCAGCGGGTACCAGTGGTAGCCGGCAAACAACTCGTCGGCGCCCTGGCCGCTCTGCACCACTTTGCAGTGCTTGGCCACTTCCCGTGAGAGCAGGTAGAAGGCGATGCAGTCATGGCTGACCATGGGCTCGCTCATGGCACGGAAGGCTGCCGGCAATTGCTCGATGATCTCGTGTTCGCCAATGCGCAGCTGGTGATGGCGGGTGGCGAAGCGCTGGGCGATCAGGTCGGAATACTGGAATTCGTCGCCACGCTCGCCAC
Organism: Pseudomonas sp.; assembly: GCA_041592855.1. Taxonomy (GTDB): domain Bacteria; phylum Pseudomonadota; class Gammaproteobacteria; order Pseudomonadales; family Pseudomonadaceae; genus Aquipseudomonas. The sequence continues at coordinate 5,459 of JBFHPI010000063.1, read as the reverse complement.
CGGCATCCTGAAAGCCGATGGAGAACGTCGAGAGGTTGTCCACGCCAGCTTCGCGCAGCAGACCCACCAGCATGCTGGAATCGACGCCGCCGGAGAGCAGGACACCGACATCCACGGCGGCGCGCTGACGGATCGATACCGCCTCACGCATGCCCTGCAGCACCGCATCGCGCCACTCGTCCAGGCCAAAGGCCACCTCGTCGCGGCGCGGGCCAAACTCAAGGTTCCACCAGGTTTGCTGCTCGTAGTTGCCCGCAGCATCGATACGCATCCAGCTGGCAGGCGGCAGCTTTTCCACCCCGGCGACCAGGGTGCGCGGTGCTGGTACCACGGCATGGAAATTCAGGTAATGGTTGAGGGCGACAGGGTCCAGGGTCTTGCCGATATCGCCGCCGGCCAGCAGCGCCGGCAGGGTCGAGGCAAAGCGCAGGCGCTGGTCGGTACGCGACAGGTACAGCGGTTTGACCCCGAGGCGGTCACGGGCGATAAACAGGCTCTGCTTGTCGCGCTCCCAGATGGCAAAGGCGAACATGCCATTGAGTTTGGGCAGCATCTCGGCGCCCCAGGCATGGTAAGCCTTGAGCAGTACCTCGGTGTCGCCATCGGAGAAGAACTGGTAACCCAGGGCCTGCAGTTCGGTGCGCAGTTCCGGGTAGTTGTAGATGGCGCCGTTGAACACCATGGACAGGCCCAGATTGCTATCGATCATTGGCTGGCCCGAGGCCTCGGCCAGATCCATGATTTTTAGTCGGCGATGGCCAAGGGCAAGCGGCCCTTGACTGTGAAAACCGTGGGCATCTGGGCCACGCGGCGCTAAGTGATGGGTGATCCGTTCAACCGCAGCCAGGTCGGCCGGTCGTTGATCAAAACGTAATTCTCCAGCTATTCCGCACATATAAATCCTTACCGGTTTTTCCGTTGGGGAGTCGTTCGGGCTCGCCGAACCATTTACATGTGAACAAAAAAATGCTTTGATGTCAAAGTTAAATACTGATTTAAAAGGCTTTTATGTCTGAAAAAATAGTTTCTACTGAAATAGATTTGTCATCTGTGGTGGGCTTTGAGCTGCCACTGTTCCAGGCCCTGCGGCGATTGCAGCAGGCCGGCGAGGTGCATGCCAAGCGCCTGAGTCGCTTTGGCGGGTTGACGCCCATGCAGTTGATGATTCTGCAGGTGCTGGCGGGCGAAACACGCCTGACGGCCAGTGCGTTGAGTGGGCGCGTCAGTCTGACCGCCGCGACTCTCTCGGGCATGCTCGATCGTTTGGAGGAGCGTGGCCTGTTGCAGCGCCAACGCGACGACCAGGATCGCCGCCGTCAGTGGCTGTTGCTTTCCGATGCCGGGCGTGAGCTGGTGCAGCAAGCGCCCACACTGTTACCGCCGGAGTTTCGTCAGCGCTTTGCGGCGCTGAACGATTGGGAGCGACACAGCCTCACCGCAGCGCTGCTGCGCGCCGCCGAGCTGTGCGGGGAGATGGACTGATCAGGTGCAGCGCGGCTTTGCCGAAGGCGTCAGCCTGCCCCCGGGAAGGTCCATGGCGAATGAAGCCCGTGGTCGTATAACGGATGACCCTGCCGATCGGCGGGCGAGGTGTAAGCCGCCAGGCGTTATCCAGCAAGGCGAGGAGCAGGTGGATAAGTTTCCCGTTATCCACCCTGCAGGTCCAAGCTATCAGCGCTGGGCGCTGGATTTGGGCTGCTTGTACAGATCCAGCAGAAACTGATCGAGAATCGATGAGGCGCCCCAGGGTCGTGGGTCGTTGAGAATGGCCACCACCGCCCAGCTGTTGCCGTTGCTGTCGCGGGTGTAGCCGGCGATGGCACGTACATTGTTGAGCGTGCCGGTCTTGATTCGCGCCTCACCGGCCAAGGGCGTTCTGTGCAGGCGGCGGCGCATGGTGCCGTCCATGGCCACCAGGGGTAGGGAGGCCATAAATTCGGCAGCAAAGGGGCTACGCCAGGCGGCCTCCAGCATCTTCGCCAGTTCTCGGGCGCTGACCCGTTCGGCGCGGGAAAGGCCCGAGCCATTCTCGATTACCAGATGGGGTGCGGTGATGCCCTTGCGCGCCAGCCAGCTGCGAATCACCCGCTGCGCCGCACGGCCATCATCGGCGTCGGCTTCATTGCGGAACTGGGCGCCCAGGCTCAGATACAGCTGCCGGGCCATGGTGTTGTTACTGTACTTGTTGACGTCGCGGATGATCTCCACCGTGTCCGGGGAGAAGGAGCGGGCCAGCAGGCGGGCATTGCTCGGCACGTTAGCCAGACGGTCCTGGCCTGCGATGCTGCCACCCAGCTCCTTCCAGATGGCGCGGATGGCGCCGGCGGCATAGCCGGGGTGGTCGAGCAGCGACAGGTAGGTCTGCGCGCTGCAGCCTTCGGCGAGCTGGCCGGTGACCACGACGCGGGTACCTCCGGCTTCGCTGATCGGGTTATAGCGCACATCCGGCCAACCCGGACATTTGGCTGTGGGCAGGGCCTTGACCCGGTTGTCGATCTGGATGTCGGCGATCGGGGGTTCGGCCACGATATGAATCTTGCCGGCTTCGTTACGGGCGATAAAACGCAGGGCTTTGAGGTTGACCAGCAGCGAGTCCGGGGTCACCAGAAAAGGCTTGTGGGCATCGCCGCCGTCGTCGTTGAAGCTGGGCAGTTCGGGCTGGATAAAATGACTGCGGTCGAGCACCAGATCGCCAGTGATCTGCTGTACGCCGTTGGCGCGCAGGTCACGCAGCAGCAACCAGAGTTTTTCCATGTTCAGCTTGGGGTCGCCACCGCCCTTGAGATACAGGTTGCCGTTGAGTACGCCATTGCGCAGCGGGCCGTCGCTGAAGAATTCGGTTTTCCACTGGTGAGTGGGGCCCAGCAGCTCCAGGGCGGCATAGGTGGTCACCAGTTTCATGGTGGAGGCCGGGTTGACCGAGATGTCGGCGTTGAAGAAGGTGCTCTGGCCCGGACCGTTGAGTGGAATGGCCGCCACCGAAAGCGACTGCGGGCTGATCTTGTTGGCCTTGAGCGCCTGCTGCACCTTGGGCGGCAGTGCACTGTTGGCGGCCTGCAGCGGCAGGCTCAGGGGCAATAGAGCGGCGAGAAGCAGGTGACACAGGGTTTTGCGCATGGGGCACTCCCCTCCAGGCGAGGGCATGAAGCGATTGGGCGCGGCCCGTATGGCCGCCTTGATGCTGCTGATTATGCCTCAAAGGCCTTGTGATAGAGGCCCGCCCAGTTATCTGCAGGCGACTTTTTTAATGCCGCAGCCCGGCCTTCCGGCAGAGAGACGGGCGCGCCGGGGCGTAAGCTGCTAGAGTGCCGCGCGTTATCACTCTTGAGGATTGTTCAATGGCTACTAACCGTTCCCGCCGTCTGCGTAAAAAACTCTGCGTGGATGAATTCCAGGAGCTGGGTTTTGAGCTGAACCTGAACTTCAAGGAAGACCTGTCCGATGCCGCCATCGACAGCTTCCTCAGCGAGTTCCTGCGTGACGCCATGACCGCCAACGGCCTGGGCTATGTGGGCGGCGATGACTTTGGCCTGGTGTGCCTGGCCAAGCGCGGTTCGGTCAGCGAAGAGCAGCGCGGCGCTGTGGAAGCCTGGCTCAAGGGCCGTAATGAGCTGGTGGACTTTACCGCCAGCCCGCTGCTGGACGTCTGGTACCCGGAAAACCCGATCAACCAGGCCTGATGCAGTACTTGGGGCATGCCTGCATGCCCCGAGCGTTCCACCTCTGCGTTATCCCGCAAGCCCCGCCTTGGCCAGCACGGCCACCTCATCCACTTCGTCGATCTGCTCCGCACCCATGAAGCGCTCGGCGTACTGTCGATAAATCTTTTCGCGCACGAACAGCGCAAACAGCTCGCCGTCTATATGCGCGCCCCGACACATGCCAGCCATGATCTCCAGTGATTGCGACAGCAGCTTGCCCTTTTTATAGGGGCGATCCACGGCAGTCAGCGCTTCGAAGATATCGGCAATGGCCATCATTCGTGCCGGCAGGCTCATTTGCTCTCGGGTCAGTCGTTTCGGATAGCCCGTGCCGTCCATCTTCTCATGATGTCCGCCGGCGATTTCGGCCACATTCTGCAGGTGGGGCGGGAAGGGCAGACGATTGAGCATAAGAATGGTCTGCACGATGTGATGGTTGATGATGTAGCGCTCTTCTTCGGTCAGGGTGCCGCGCTTAATGCCGAGGTTGTAGAGCTCGCCGCGATTGAACTTGTATTCCGGCACCTGCAGCTTGAAGCCCAGGGGGTTGTCGGCGGGAATCAGCTCGCTGGCAGGGCGCTCGAACAGGTGCTCGGGCTTGTCTGCCAGCAGCCGTTCTTCAACCGGTAGCACCGGTTTGGCGGTGCGCTCCTGGCGCTTGCCTTCTTCCCAGGACACGCCGAGGCGATCATCCAGGGTGCGCAGCCAGGTACGCGAAGCGATTTGTGCCAGGCGCTGCAGGTCGTCGTCGGCCATGGCCTCGCCACCCTGGTTGCTATGGGCGACAAAGGCAAACTCCTCATCCAGGGTGCTCAGCAGCTCGTCGCGCAGGGCGGCCAGGCTGCTCTGATCTCCGCCTTCGGCACAACCCTGCCAGTAGGTGATCCAGGCGTCGCGCTTGAGCACTTCGAAGCGCATGCGGATTTCATGGATACGGTCGTACAGGGTTTCCAGCTTGGTGGCCTTGTCCACCACATATTCCGGCGTGGTGACCTTGCCGCAGTCGTGCAGCCAGGCGGCGATATGCAGGGCTTCCCAGTCTTCATCGCTGGGCTGGTAGTCGCGAAAGGGCGGTTCTGTGCTGACCGCCGCCGCTTTGGCGAGCATCAGGGTGAGTTCCGGCACGCGCTGGCAATGCCCGCCGGTATAGGGACTCTTGGCGTCGATGGCACCGGCAATCAGCTGGATAAAGGCATCCAGCAGCTGTTTCTGACGCAGCAGCAGTTGCTGGCTTTCGATGCACAGGGCTGCCACCCCTGAAACTGCTTCGACAAAGGCGATGCGCTCGGGGCGCTGCATGGCCAGGCTGGACTCATCGCCCAAATCGCGGTGAACCAAGAGCAGCAGGCCCACGGTGGCCCCTTGGCGGTTATGCAGACCAGTGGCCACCAGGTGAACCCGGGGGCTGTCGAGGGTCTGCAGCAGCTTGCGAAAATCCCCGGCCTGATCGAAACCGATGGAGGTGGCCGTGCTGGCGCCGCCGCTGGCCGGCTGACGGAGCCAGTCCGGTATCTGGTTGGCCATGAGGTCGTAGGTGCCCAGATTGTGATGCTCCGGGTTGTATTGATTGCCCTCGATAGACAGGGCCTGAGGTTCAAGTAGACCTTTTTCGTTATCAATCAGATAGATCAACCCGGCGTCAGCCTCGCTGATTCCGAGAGTCTCCTCAAGTACGCGTTTGAGTAAGGTTTCGAACCGAGTTTCCGCCGATAAGCTGGCAGCGATTTCGAGAAAGCTGGAGATCGTTTCTTTCATGCG
>JBFHPI010000062.1:0-11149 GCA_041592855.1 Pseudomonas sp. | reverse complement strand
GGCTTTCTTGAGGGAAGACGTCTTCAGTTGGCCCGCGGCGTTCTGCTGCAATGCATCATGGGCGGCTACCCGGCGGCGCGCTTCTATGGCAGCGATGATGGCGATTTGGCGCTGAACGCGGCGCCGGGGCAGATCCATCGTCTGCCCTGGAGCGATGCGCCGCGCGCCCTGGCCATTTGTGATGCCGACGAACTGGATGGGCGCAGCTCCGGGTTGTCTACCCGTGGCCTGCTCAAGCGGGTGCTGGCGCGTTATGCCGAGCACGGTTGGCAGCCGGTGGTGGCTACCGAACTGGAGTTCTTTATCTTCGCCGCCAACCCGGAGCCGCTGCAGCCCTTCCAGCCGCCGTTGGGGCTGGATGGACGGCGCGAGGATGGCGGCTCGGCGTTCAGCGTCAGCTCCAACAATGGCCTGCGTCCGTTTTTCAATGAGGTCTATCGCTGCATGGCGGCGCTGGGGCTGCCGCGCGACACCTTTATGCATGAGATGGGCGTCAGCCAGTTCGAGATCAACCTGCTGCATGGCGATGCTCTGCTACTGGCCGACCAGACCCTGCTGTTCAAGCACCTGCTCAAGGAAGTCGGCCTCAAGCATGGCCTCAATGTGGTGTGCATGGCCAAGCCGCTGGCACACACTCCAGGTAGCTCCATGCATATTCATCAGAGCGTGGTGGAGCAGGGCAGTGGGCGAAATATTTTCACCGCCGAGGATGGCCAGGCGACAGCGGCCTTCCGGCACTTTATCGGCGGTCAGCAGGCGGCGCTGGCGGATTTCACCCTGTTGTTCGCGCCCCATGTGAACTCCTATCAGCGCCTCTGTCACCCCTATGCTTCGCCCAACAATGCCTGCTGGTCAGAGGACAATCGCGCTGCCGGTCTGCGCATTCCAGCCAGTTCACCTGCGGCACGGCGGGTTGAGAACCGTCTGCCGGGTGCTGACGCCAACCCCTATCTGGCCTTGGCCGCCAGTTTGGCCGCCGGGCTGTATGGGATTGAGCAGCAGCTTGAACCCAGCCTGCCGATTCAGGGTGAGTTCGAAGTACCGGAGCATTTGCGTCTACCCTGTACCATGCATGCAGCCATCGAGCGTCTAGAGCACAGTCGCCTGGCCCGTGAACTGTTCGGCGCCGAGTTTATCGAAGGCTATATCGCCACCAAGACGCTGGAACTGACCAGTTTCTTTGATGAAATTACACCCTGGGAGCGCCGCGTGTTGGCCGCCCAGGCCTGAGCAGATCCTTGCGATCTAAGCCATTCCCGTCGGCCTATGGCCGGCGGCCCAACAAGGAGCCTGGCGCCGCCCCATGAGCCTGATTCTCAAGTCCTTCAGTTCGCTGTACTTCGCCACCTTGCTGATGCTGCTCGGTTCGGGTCTGCTCAGTACCTACTTGGGTTTGCGCCTATCGGAAAGTGCTGATGGGCTCTGGGTGGGTGCGCTGATGACGGCTAACTACCTGGGGCTGGTGCTGGGCGGCAAGCTGGGGCACCGGTTGATCGCCCGGGTTGGGCATATCCGCGCCTATGTGGCTTGTGCAGGGGTAGTAACGGCGGCCGTATTGGGGCATGGCCTGACGGATCAGCTGTCGGTCTGGCTGCTGCTGCGTATGCTGGTAGGCCTGTGCATGATGTGCCAGTACATGGTCATAGAAAGCTGGCTCAACGAGCAGGCGGACAGCAGTCAGCGTGGTCAGGTGTTCGCCGGCTATATGGGCGCCTCCTACCTGGGCATGATCCTGGGGCAACTGGTGCTGGTGATCCATCCCAGTCTGGGGGTGGAGTTGCTGATGGGGGTGGCGCTGTGCTTTGCCCTGTGTCTGGTACCGGTGGCCCTAACCCGTAAACTGCATCCGGCACCGCTGCACCCGGCGCCGCTGGATGTCCGCTTCTTTTTGAGTCGGGTGCCGCTGTCGCTGACCACCATTGCCGTGGCGGGGTTGCTGATCGGTGCCTTCTACGGCCTGGCGCCGCTCTATGGCACGCGCATCGGCCTGTCTACCGAGCAGATTGGTCTCTTTATGGGTAGTTGCATTCTGGCGGGCCTGTTGGTTCAGTGGCCGCTGGGTTGGCTGTCGGATCGTCGTGATCGCACGGTGCTGATTCGCAGCTGCGGCGCCATCCTGGCGTTGACTGCGTTACCTTTGGCGCTGTTGCCACAACCGCTCCTGCCTATGCTGTTTACCGTCGGTTTTATTGTCTGCGCGTTGCAGTTCAGCCTCTATCCACTGGCTGTGGCGTTGGCCAATGACCATGTCGAGGCCGAGCGGCGGGTTTCCCTGACCGCCATGCTGCTGGTCACTTTTGGCGTCGGGGCCAGTATCGGGCCGCTGCTGGCTGGGCTACTGATGCGTTTTTTCGGCGCCAATATGCTGTATGCCTTTGTCAGTGCCTGCGCCCTGATTCTGGTCTGGCGTGTACGCCCAGAGCGGGTCACCCATCTGCATCAGGTAGCGGATGCACCCCTGCATCACATCCCGATGCCCGACAGCACGGCCAGTTCGCCTCTGGCGGCAGCCCTCGACCCGCGGGTGGATGAGCAGTTGGTGCAGGAGCAGATGCAGGATGGCGAGGTGCCGCAGGCAGAGGCGACACAGAAGGCTAACGCGGGGTGAAGCCGTCTTTGAGCGTGATTATTCCGGCGCGCAACGAGGCTGCAGCGTTGCCGCTACTGCTCGACGACCTGGCCGGGCTGCGTGCGGTCGGGGCCGAATTGTTGTTGGTGGACGGTGGTAGTCAGGATGACACCTGCGCGCTTGCTCGCGGGCGGGTCGACCAGCTGTTGCACTGTGCGCCCGGCCGGGCAAGGCAAATGAATCAGGGGGCGGCAGCGGCCCATGGCGACTACCTGTGGTTTGTGCATGCCGATACCCGGGTTAGCGAACAGGCTGTCAATGCCTTGTTGGCCACGCTGCAGGAGCGGCCTGTCTGGGGGCGCTTCGATGTGCGGCTCAGCGGTAGCGGGCTGGTGCTTAGGATGATCGGCTGCATGATTAGCCTGCGTTCGCGAATCACCGGCATCGCCAGTGGTGATCAGGGGGTCTTTGTCTATCGGCGCCAGTTCGAGGCCCTCGGTGGCTATGCCGAGATTCCGTTGATGGAAGATATCGAATTATGCCGACGCCTCAAGCGCCTAACCCGGCCGCGTTGTCTGCGTCCGGTCCTGCTGACATCCAGTCGACGCTGGCAGCAACACGGGGTGTGGCGGACGGTCTGGCTGATGTGGTGCCTGCGTCTGGCCTACTATTGCGGAATAAGTCCGGAGAAATTGGCCCGGCGTTATAGATGAGGAAGTTGCGGATGAGTCTGTCGTTTTCCCTGCATATGCTGGCCCGGGCGCCGGTGCCGGGCAAGGTCAAGACCCGCCTGATCCCGGCACTGGGCGAGGAAGGGGCCTGTAGTCTGCAGCAGCTCCTGCTGGAACGGGCCTTGGCCCTGCCGGAGGCGGATTTTTGCGAGCGTTTTCTGTGGCTCGATGATGCCCCGGATCAACAACTGCAGGCCCTGGTCGAACAATCTGGCTGGACCCTGATGGAGCAACCGGCGGGTGACCTGGGCGAACGTATGCGCCGTATTGCGGCCCTGGGCTTGGCCAGCAGCGATGGCGTGATACTTATCGGTAACGATTGCCCTGCCTTGGATGTGAACTATCTGGGGCATGCCTGCAACGCGTTGCGTGACCACCCCGTGGTGCTGGGACCGGCCGAGGATGGCGGTTATGTATTGCTGGGGTTGCGGCGCAGTGACAACCTGTTGTTCAGTGATATGCCCTGGGGCACCGACCGCGTTCTGGCCATGACCCGTGAGCGCCTGCAGCAGTTGGCCTGGAGCCATCATGAACTGCAGGCACTGTGGGATGTGGATCGTCCGGAAGACTTGGTGCGCCTGGCTGCGCTAGGTATACAAATTTAGGCATTCGCCGATGACCTAGAACAGGCCATCACTCTCGACGCGCCTGGCTTCGCGCTGCAACTGGTAGACGAAGCGTTCGACAAGGCGCTGTTCGTTGCCCGCAATCCGATAGAAGCGTGCTCCGGCGAAAGTGATATCAAGTTTCTCCTCGTACTGTACGTGGCGCAGTTCGATCGGAGTCGTAAGTGCGCCAAAAGGCAAGTGGGCTGTGAAGCGCTCATACACTTGCCCCGGTTTTAAAGTCGAGCTGAGGTTGCCAGGAAAACGCAGTTTGCAGCCGGTGGCGGAAATATCCAGCAACTGGCCGCTGTAGGTGTCACGCAGCTTGTCACTGGCTAGATTGGCCTTGATTTGGTCGGCTTGCTTGAGGGGCGCGCGATAGGCATTGCGGCGCTGATGATAGGTGACCAGGTCCGGCAAGGGGCTGAAGTAACAACGGGCACCTTCGTGCTCGGCGATGCGAACCTCATCGGTGCACTCCCAGGCAATCCTGACCCCATCACGGTAGGTTTCGACCCTGTAGGTTTCGCCATTTTGCAAAAAGCGTTCACCATCGCGCGGTATCAACTCGTCGAGTATCAGCAATTGTTTGTCCCGATCGACTTCAATCACGTAACTCTGAAACCGTTGGCTACGGCCTTCGAAGGTGATGATCAGGGGGTCGTGGTTTTGTTGCAGTTGGCGCAGGTTGGCCACTATCTCCACTGGTGCCTTGAGCAACTTTGGGGGCTGCGGGCCATCGTCCTGGCTAAAAGGATTGGACACGGTCCATGACTCTCCGACAAATGCTTGGGTACTCACATGCTGGCAATACGGCAGCATGTCCCCTGTACCTTATAATGATTCAAGCCTGACTGAGCGGGCGTTGGTGACTGATTTTAGCTGTACTGCCGCGGCTATCATAGAGATTTGGCGTATCGTTACCGCGCAGAATACGCAGCACGCTCTGATTGGAGGCTTGACTAGAGCGTATCAGGCGACCATTGCGAAGGTTGCCCTCTTGGCAACGCTGCAACAGATTCGTCAGATGCTCGGCTTGACTCAATAGTTTATCGCCAAGGCTGGATTGAGCGGCTAGTTGCTGCAGACCTTGACTGTCGGAGCTCAATTGCAGGGCCTGCAGCAACTGGCTGCGCAACCTGGCATGCTGATCGAGCAGGGCAAGAAGAGGTTGCTTGTTGTCGAGAATACTTTGCAACTGTTCCAGGTTACGCTCACTGAGCGCCTGAAACTCGGCATCAATCAGTTTAAGCAGCTTCTCGGCTGCGTCGACGTCCTGGGTGAACAGGTCCAGCAGGGTTTGGTCGTGCATGATGGGTTCCGGGGTATAAAGCATGGCGAACATGCTTTAGTTGGGCGTCCACAACCCCGGCGCAGCCTTGGGACTAGCGCTGGGACTCGAAATTAAGCAGCTTGCTGGCAACGCGCTGGCTGTCGACCTGATAGCTGCCTTCGGCTATGGCCTGCTTGAGCTGAGCCACACGCTCTTTGTTGATGCTTGGCTGGTCGCGCAGTTTTTCGCTGATCTTCTGCAGTTGCTGGGCCTCGCGGCTCAGCTGTACCGACTCTCCACCTTTGTTGGCGCTAGCTGGCGCATTGGGTGGGGTGGTCGGAGCCGGCTGTTTACTGCCGACAGACTCAGTCTGACCACCGGGCTGAGCACTGCCGGTACGCCCCGAATTGGCGGGGGTAGCGGCATTGTTGGGCCGGTTGAAGTCGATGACCATGATGCAGAACCTCTGGCAGTAATTGGACGCTTGCCTAGCTTTTCGGCGAAACCCAGAAAAACTTTAGGAAAAAATCATCTTCCATCAGTGGCAGCATGCTTCTGAAAGACAGTGTAGGAAAAACCGCAGATAAAACCAAACAAGAATCGTGCCTACATGGCTACTTCTACTTGGCCTGGGCCTGTGACCCGGGCTCTTATTACCCGTTTGGAGCGCTGGTTACGCACACTGATCTGCTGACCAATAGTGCCGTCGGACAGGGCTTCACCGGGCATTCTGACATTGATATTGCCAGATCGTGCGCTAATCACCACTTGGTCTCCCTTGTGCACGGCTTCGGCCAGTTGCAAGTGGGTGGGGGTGAGCACTTGGTCGGGCAATAGGGGGCGTGTCAATTTTTTGCCAATGGCCTGTGATAACGCATTAAGGTAGCCCTGGCTGATCAGGCCTACATCCCGTTCGGCCATGCTCAGGTCCATTTCCGTCAAAATGACATCGCGTTTAAGCGGGCGTGCCGCAGTGACCACTTCGCGGTACAGGCGTACCTGGCCGGGCACGAAAACCGTCCAGGGAGAACTGCCATTGCAGCGTACCCGCAGGGTCACTCGGCCAATGGGTTCGGTCGGACTCTCCAGACTGATGCTCAGGTCTTGATCGCATAGAGGCAGGCGCAGACGGGGGTCCAGGCGGTTAATCTGAATCTCATGGCGGCCCTTAATGTTGCTACGCTGCAGATAATTGTCCACCGCCTGCTCAAGAAAGCTCTGGCTGGCGCCGATAAGCTGCTCGGGTAACGTGGCGTTTGCCGAGTTGCCCAAGCTGTAGCCGGATACCAGCAAGGTCGGTAATAAAGCTAACCAGTGCTTGCGTTTTGCTGGTAAACGTCGAGAAATTGTCTTTTCAGTATTCATGCATGCTCTGTAGCAAGCCGCGTGCCGCCTGCTACGCTAACCATTAACGCATGATCAAGTAGTGTCACTCAGATAAGGAGTTTGGGTATGGCCGGTGTGATGGATTCGGTTAACCAGCGAACTCAGCTGGTGGGCCAGAATCGCCTGGAGTTACTGTTGTTTCGGCTGGGCGGCAACCAGCTCTATGGGATCAATGTGTTCAAGGTGAAGGAGGTGCTGCAGTGCCCCAAGCTCACCATCATGCCCAAATCAAGCAGAGTGGTGCGTGGTGTGGCCAATATCCGTGGCGGCACCATCCCGATTCTGGATTTGTCCATGGCCACTGGCAACGCGCCGTTGGAGAATATCGAGAGCAGCTTTGTCATCATCACCGAGTACAACACCAAGGTGCAGGGTTTTCTGGTGCAGTCGGTGGAGCGTATTGTCAACATGAACTGGGAGGCCATCCATCCGCCACCCAAGGGTACGGGGCGTGATCACTACCTGACGGCGGTTACTCATCTTGATGACAAGATGGTGGAAATCATTGATGTCGAGAAAATTCTCGCCGAAGTGTCCCCTACCTCCGAAGTGATCTCCGAGGGAGTTATCGACTCCCATACACAGGCTCGGGCCGTGAGCATGCGTGTCCTCACCTGTGATGATTCATCGGTTGCGCGCAAGCAGGTCACCCGCTGTCTTGAGACAGTCGGCGTGGAGGTTGTTGCGCTTAATGATGGCCGTCAGGCGCTGGATTACCTCAAAGCCATGGTTGAGGAGGGTAAGAATCCGGCCGAGGAATTCCTGATGCTGATTTCCGATATTGAGATGCCGGAAATGGATGGCTATACGCTGACGGCTGAAATTCGTGCCGATCCACGTATGAACAAAATGCATATCATCCTGCATACTTCGCTGTCTGGCGTGTTCAATCAGGCCATGGTCAAGAAGGTGGGGGCTAACGATTTCCTCGCCAAGTTTCGCCCAGATGATTTGGCCGCGCGGGTGGTCGAACGCATCAAGCTATCGGCTGGGGACTGAGGGCTTGGCCCTCAGTGAATACATATGTTTCTCGAGGCCTCGCGAGTGTCTACAGGTAATTTGGATTTCGAGCAGTTCCGGACTTTCCTGGAAAAAGCTTGTGGCATTCTGCTGGGAAGCAACAAGCAATACTTGGTGTCCAGCCGCCTTAACAAGCTGATGGAGCAGAACAGTATCAAGTCCCTGGGGGAGTTGGTGCAGCGCATGCAAAATCAGCCGCGCAGTGGTTTGCGCGAGCAGGTGGTGGACGCCATGACCACGAACGAAACCCTCTGGTTTCGTGACACTTATCCCTTCGAGGTGCTGAAGAACCGGGTACTGCCTGAGATGATCAAGGCCAGCCCTGGTCAGCGCATGCGCATCTGGTCAGCGGCCTGCTCTTCTGGGCAGGAGCCTTACTCCCTGTCGATGACCATTGATGAGTTCGAGAAAACCAATATTGGCCAACTGAAGGCTGGGGTGCAGATAGTGGCCACGGACTTGTCGCCGTCGATGTTGATCAACTGCAAGTCCGGGGAGTACGACAGTCTGGCCATGGGCCGTGGTTTGTCGCAGGAGCGCTTGCAGCGTTACTTCGATCCCAAGGGGCCCGGTCGATGGATGGTCAAGCCGGCCATCAAGGGGCGTATCGAGTTTCGGCCTCTCAATCTGCTCGACAGCTATGCGGCCTTGGGCAAGTTCGACATTGTGTTCTGCCGTAATGTGCTGATCTATTTCTCGGCGGAGGTGAAGAAAGACATCCTCACCCGTATTCATGCTCAGCTTAAACCCGGTGGCTACCTGTTTCTGGGGGCCTCTGAGGCGCTCAATGGTCTGCCCCATCTCTATCAGATGGTGCAGTGCAGTCCTGGGATTATCTACAAGGCCAAGTAGGTGTAAGCAGCATAAAAAACGGGAGACCAAGGTCTCCCGTTTTTTATGCATGCCTGTTTTGTCGTGATGGGTGGCAAGGCCTTGCGAGGCTTGCCGTCTGCCTTGCCAGATAGCGGAAAGCGCTTGCCGCTTTCATTTGGTTATCTCGCTTTAAAAATCGTAAGTAATTGATAAATAAGAATTAATTTATGTGGCACGGGTGTTGCTTAATGGTTTGCACGGAAACTGGCAGGGCCTTAGGGCAAAGGTTGCAACCATGAGCATCAGCTTTGATCGTGCATTGGGTATCCATGAGCAGGCCCTTGGCTTTCGCGCTCAGCGCGCAGAGGTGCTGGCCAACAATATCGCCAATGCCGACACGCCGCATTACAAGGCGCGGGATCTCGATTTTGCTACGGTGCTGGCTGAGCAGAGCGGTAAGAGCGCCCGAGGTTCTGTGGGGCTGAATCGCACCGATAGCCGGCATATTCCGGGTGATGGCGTTCCGACAGGCGAAGCCGGTCTGCTCTATCGCAACCCATTGCATGCCTCGATTGATCAGAACACCGTTGACCTGCAAATCGAGCAATCCAATTACGCAGAAAACGCAGTGCACTTCCAAGCCAGCTTTACCCTGCTCAACAGCAAGTTCAAGGGGCTGATCAGCGCCTTGCGCGGCGAATAAGGAGTCCGAACCATGTCACTCGCCAATGTGTTCATTCTCGCAGGTAGCGGGATGAGTGCCCAGAGCACTCGTCTCAATACCATCTCCAGCAACATCGCCAACGCCGAAACGGTGTCTTCGAGCATTGATCAGACCTACCGCGCCCGTCACCCGGTGTTTGCCACCGTGTTCCAGCAGGCCCAGGGTGGTGATCGTGGTTCGTTGTTTGCCGAGCAGCAGGAGGCGGGCAGGGGCGTTCAGGTGCTGGGTATCGTCGAGGATCAGAGCAGTCTGATGCCGCGCTACGAGCCCGATCATCCAGCGGCCGATGAAGGGGGCTATGTCTATTACCCCAACGTCAACGTGGTGGAAGAGATGGCCAATATGATTTCGGCCAGTCGTGCTTTCCAGACCAACGTCGAGATGATGAACACCGCCAAGCAAATGCTGCAGCGTGTGCTGACCCTGGGTCAGTAAGTACAGGCTCAAGGAGCGCATGGGATGAACAGTGTCAGTGAAGTCGGTGCCTCGGTCCTGGATCAATTCCAGCGGCCAAACGAGCGCAGTATCAACAAGGATCTGGGCAAAAACGAGTTCCTCAATCTGCTGGTGGCGCAGTTGAACAACCAGAATCCGCTTGAGCCTCAGGGTAATGGTGAGTTTATCGCCCAGCTGGCGCAGTTCAGCCAGGTAGAGGGTATCGAGAAGCTCAATACCAGCATGGGTTCGCTACTCAGTGGCTATCAGTCGTCCCAGGCCTTGCAGGCCTCCTCGATGGTGGGGCGCAAGGTGATCGTGCCAACTGACAGGGCCGTGGTTGATACCAGTCAGGCGTTCAGGGCCAGTGCGGTTTTGCCGGTTCCCAGCAGCAATGTCTATGTGAATGTCTACAACGCGTCCGGCTCAGCCGTGAGCAGGATCAATCTGGGTGAGCAGGCGGCCGGTAACGTCAGCTTTATCTGGGATGGCAAGGACGCCAGCGGCAATCTCTTGCCGCCGGGTGCCTACAGGTTCGAGGCGCAGGCCAGTTATCAGAATGAAACCCGTGCGCTCAATACCCTGCTGCCGGCCAATGTCGACAGTGTCACCCTGGGCGGCAGTGAGCTGACGCTCAACCTGGCAGGGCTGGGTTCGGTTCCCCTGTCGCAGGTTCAGGTTATCGGTCAGTAAGTAACCCTCAGATTTTCATGGCCGGCGCATCCGGCAAAGGAGTCTTCCATGGCATTCAATATCGGTCTGAGTGGTCTGCGTGCAGCGACCAGTGATCTCAACGTGACCGGCAACAACATCGCCAACGCTGGCACGGCAGGTTTCAAGCAGTCCCGTGCCGAGTTTGCCGATGTTTATGCTGCGTCGGTATTGGGCTCGGGCTCCAATCCTCAGGGCAGCGGGGTGTTGCTGGCCAATGTTTCGCAACTGTTCAATCAGGGCAATATCAACTACACCCAGAATGCCCTGGATCTTGCCATCAACGGCAGCGGCTTCTTTATGACCAGCAACAATGGCGATATCAGCTATACCCGGGCCGGTTATTTTGGTACCGACCGTGATGGCTTCGTGGTCAATAACTTCGGTTACAGGCTGCAGGGGTACACAGTGGATGCGGCGGGCAACCTGCAAACAGGCATTGTCGACGACCTGCGCATTGAGACTGCCAGCCAGTCGCCGCGTGCGACCGAACAGTTCGAGCAGGTGTTCAATCTGAACTCGACGAATCAGACCCCGACTATCAGGCAGGGGGCCTTTGCCAACTCGATCCAGGCTGCCGAGACCGCCTGGCTGAATGATCCAACCAATGGCGTGGTGGACCCTGCCAACCCAACGCCGGCTGAACGGGCTGCTGCCCAGGCCGCAGTTGCCGCCGACCCAGTAGCGCAGGCGGCAGCACTGGCTGCGGCTAACGGCACCTTCAATCCTTCTGATCCGACCACCTATAACTCGTCCACTTCGACCAACATCTATGACACTCAGGGCAACTCTCACGTCTTTACCCAGTACTTCGTCAAGACAGGGCCCAACCAGTGGACTATGAATGTGCTGATCAATGGTCGTAACCCGGATGATCCTAGC